>JALNZD010000022.1 GCA_023229505.1 Bacteroidales bacterium
AGGACCAGACTAATGATTGATATCAAAGTATCATAAGTTGAACGGTCTACACTGCACGGGGCAACGCTTAAATTTAGTAAGTTATTCTTTGTACGGACTATATTGTTCTATATTTAGGGACTAATGAATTATATAAAAGTCTAACGATACAACAAGGAATTCTTGAACAAAATCCAACAAGAGGTGAAGCAAAAGGATCTTATAACGGGATCATATATGGCTATGATAAATATTAGTAGAATATCTAGTTTAAATCTTTGTCTTATTATAAGTCTTTTCATAATAAGCAGTTGTAATTCAAATTTCAATTTTATTCATCTGTATTCTAAAGATGAGAGAAATTCAGTAACAAGAATTGAGTTCGAATCAATTAAATCAGGTAATTATACCTATTTTACTCCAGGTTTATATGAAAAATGTGAAATTCCTGTTTCATATATTAAACCTCTATATTCCGGATTCACATCTGGATTTGAGCTAATTATTTATTGGGAAAATGATACATGCAATTTCAATTATTACACTGGTGATTTTGATATTTTAAATCCACAACAAAAATTTAAAATACAAAAAGTTTCAATAGATAAATTTATTGAAATGAAAAGCGATACAACCGGTAGGTTCATTTATCAAATTGAAAAATCAATATTTAAATAAAGAATAATTTTTTCAAGTAGATAATAACTTCTATTATCAAATTATTAATGAATTTAAACTGTCTCTCCATCTTCTTTGATTTTCCGCAGGAGTTCTTCGATTTTATCAATAACCGATTCCGGGCAGGAGCCGATGCGGCCTACCAGCCTGATTTTTTTAAACTGCTCAATCCGGTCCAGCACAATCAGCGAATCGAACGTAAGTCCCATTTGTCGGCCTTCGGGGGTATCTTTCAGTACGGTAAGCGTGTAACGGTAATTTGCGGCTTAAATGCCCCGGTGAGAAAAATCAATTCAAATATCTTGGCGAAACAGATATATTACAAATTAAATTGAAAGTCAAGAAGAATTTTAAAAAAATAGATTTTCACAATTTCATTAAAAATTCCATAGTGTCTGTACCATCAGCATAATCCCATAGTTCCGGAAGTTGGCTGCGACCAGGAGGTATCGAAGCATCGATCTCTTTATGGCAGGATACTATGCATTGTATTTGGTCATGTAATTGGTATAAATGCTTGTTGAGCAGCTCAATGGAGTGGTAAGTTTCTGTATGGATAACTGAGATCGGGGACATCAGGGAAGGTTCTTCCATGACCAGCAGAAAACCGTTATCCCGGTGTTCAATCCTGTTGATCAGCATGATTGATTTATGATAATCATAATTATTCCGGTATTTATGGTGATCAGCCAGGAAGGAGTAATCGTCAAAGAACGGCATGATATCTTCGATACTTAATCCATCCGGCAGGTAAAGCTTGGATACATTGCGGCAGCCCAGGCCAAAGTACATAAAAATATCTGTAGCCAGCTTTTTCATCTCCTCTTCCGTCTCATGGCCGGAAATAATTGCCACACTATTGCGGTTTTTCCTGATGATATGCGGATACCTGCCAAAATAATAATCGAAATACCTGGAAGAATTATTATTACCGGTAGCGATGATAGCATCGAAATTCTTTAACGGCCCCTGGACCAGGCTGAAATGGTTTTTCAACCCGGCATTTATAGTGGTTAGTGTATCAAGGACAGCCGGAATGAGGTGGTCATCTGAGGAAGAAAGCCTGATCAGCGCATGGTTCCCTGATGCAAGAACGCAAATCAGGTCATGCAGACCAACCATAGGAATATTCCCGGCCATAATAATGCCAACTGAAGCCGGATTTTTATCTTCTTCAATTATTGGGCGGTACTTCCTGACCCATTGCGCTACTTTTTCCTCTTGCAGGGATTCGGCCCAGGCGGCATAAGCAAAACGGGTAAATGAAGGGATAAACCAGGGATTGTAATAGCAGCTGTTATCTATTTCAAATGTTAATAATGAAGCTTGCGATGGTTCACCTTCCGGCAGTATTTCTTCCTCCTGCGAAGCTTTTAAAAATTCCTTACCTAAGGAGGAGAAATCGTGTATTATTTGTTCAGTATGCATCTTCAGACAGAAAGCTCTTTTGTGCAAATTTAGGGTTAATTTAAATAAGCCGATTTATACCATTGACCATTTAAAAATTATATCTTTGTTCTTTGTTATATATTAAACAGTAACCAGATCAAAGCTCTAAAATCTAAACGAATATGAAAAAACACAATTTTTTCGCAGGTCCTTCCATTTTACCTGCATTTACGGTTGAAAAGACTGCAGAAGCTATCATGAATCTGAACGGTATCGGGCTATCGCTGATGGAAATCTCTCACCGCAGCAAAGAATTTCAGGCTGTGATCGATGAGGCGGTAGCACTTTTCAAAGAATTGTTAAATATTCCCGAAGGTTACTCTGTCATTTTCCTGGGTGGTGGAGCAAGTTTGCAATTTGCCATGTTACCTTATAACATGCTTGAAACCAAAGCAGCATACCTGAATACAGGCGAATGGGCCACAAAAGCAATCAAGGAAGCCAAACTTTTCGGAGAAGTTATTACGGTGGCATCTTCTGAGGATAAAACCTTCAATTATATCCCACGGGGGTTCAGTGTTCCTAAAGATGTGGATTATTTCCATGTTACCACTAATAACACTATTTACGGGACTGAATTATTTGAAGATTTTAATTTCGGGGTACCGCTGGTGGCTGATATGTCGTCGGATATTTTAAGCCGGCCAATTGATGTTTCCAAATATGCATTAATTTACGGAGGTGCCCAGAAGAACCTCGGCCCTGCCGGTGTTACATTCATTATAGTTAAAGACGATGCCGTTGGCAAAGTGACCCGTAAGATCCCAACCATGCTGAATTACAAGACCCATATCGATAAAGGGTCGCTTTTCAATACTCCTCCGGTGGTTCCAATTTTCGCATGCCTGCAAACGCTCAGGTGGTTAAAAGAACTAGGTGGTGTGAAGGCTATTGAAAAGATTAATATCCAGAAATCCGGAAAGCTTTATGCTGAAATTGACCGGAATCCAATGTTCCGTCCAACCATTCCAAATCCTGCTGACCAGTCGCGAATGAATGTATGTTTTGTGATGAATGATGAATTTAAACATCTCGAATCCGCTTTCCAGGAATTTGCTACTTCCAAGGGTATGGTCGGCATAAAAGGCCACCGTTCCGTGGGCGGTTTCAGGGCATCCCTTTACAATGCCCTGCCAATGGAAAGTGTTGATTTTTTGATCAGTACGATGAGGGATTTTGCCAATCAAAATTCCTGATCTATTTTTCCTTGATTATTAATCTTAATTCAAATGCTATGAGGAAAGTATTGGTTGCAACCGATAAACCTTTTGCCGCCATTGCCGTGAAAGGGATCCGTCAAATTGTTGAAAGCGCGGGTTATGAGCTTTTGCTCCTGGAAAAATATACAGATCCCACCGATCTGATCAAAGCTGTTGAACAAGTGGATGCCATGATTGTCCGCAGTGACCTGGTAACACCCGAAGTGATCCGTGCAGGAAAAAATCTGAAGATCGTTGTTCGGGCCGGTGCCGGTTATGACAACATTGACCTTCCCGCTTCGACTTCTGCCGGTGTGGTTGTTATGAATACACCGGGCCAGAATTCAAATGCTGTTGCTGAACTCGTCTTTGGCATGATGGTTTATCAGATCAGGAACTATTTCAACGGCTCCTCCGGAACCGAATTGCTGGGGAAGACACTCGGACTGCATGCTTATGGCAATGTTGGCAAAAATGTCGCCAGGATAGCCAAAGGATTTGGGATGGAAGTGTATGCCTTTGATCCATTCGTATCAGCAGATGTGATGGTTAAAGACGGTATCAAACCTGTTGCTGAAGTGCAGGAATTATACACAAAATGCCAGTTTGTATCTTTGCATATTCCGGCTAATGAAAAAACAAAGAAATCAATTGATTACGATTTACTTTCCAAAATGCCTAAAGGTGCAACCTTAATCAATACGGCCCGTAAAGAGGTGATCTGCGAAGATTCCTTGCAAAAAGTCTTTGCCGAAAGGGATGACTTCAGGTATGTATCGGATGTTGCCCCTGATTGCCTGGAAGCCTTGAAAGAAAAATTTACCGGCAGATTTTTTGTAACACCTAAAAAAATGGGTGCCCAGACTTCGGAAGCAAATGTGAATGCCGGACTGGCCGCAGCGAAACAAATTGTTGAATTTTTTGAAAAAGGAGATGTACGGTTCAAAGTAAACTAAAAAGTTATCTATAAAGTAAACCAATTAAAACAACTATTATGGATGCTGCATCAAATGAAAGGAACCTGACTTTTTTCAGGTTTGAAGACCTGAGGATTTACCACAAAGCACTTGAATACATGTCATGGGTGCATACAACCACGCTTTTATTTCCTGACACGTGCCAGGATAATATAGGGGCAAGGTTTAACGAGGCAGCCAGGGCAATTGCCTTGCATATTGCAGAGGGATCTGCGCGAAATAAAAGCCAGTTCATTTATTACCTGAAGATGGCTAAGAGTTCAGTCAGGGAATCCCTTGTACTTACTTCAGCTGTAAAAAAATTCGGTTACGTGACCGATAAACAGGAAGATGAATCAAGGAACTTCCTGATGGAATTGACTAAAATGATCGGTGCTCTGATATCTTCATTACAAAGGGGCCCCACAGGCGTCCGTGATTCGGATGACACTGACGAGGATCTGGATGTCCCGCACCATTCGTTTGACTCTGAACACTATTAAAACTAATTTAATATCGATTAACTGATTTTTATGGCAGTCATTAAATCTTTCCGGGGACTCAGACCCCCTGGGGAAATAGTTAAAGATTTAGCTTCCAGGCCATATGATGTACTGGATTCCGAGGAAGCAAGAGTGGAAGTTAAGGGAAACGAATATTCCCTTCTTCATATTATCAAACCCGAAGTAGACCTTCCGCCTGAAACAGACCACTATGCTTCACAAGTTTATGATAAGGCTGCTGAGAATTTCAGAAAATTCCAGGATCAGGGCTGGCTAAGAGATGATGAAGCTGCATATCTTTATATCTACGCCCAGACTATGAATGGCAAAACCCAATATGGCCTGGTAGCCTGCGCTTCCGTTGATGATTACCTTAAAGGCGTGATCCGGAAGCATGAGCTGACCCGGCCGGATAAAGAAGAAGACAGAAAAAAACATGTCAGGGTAACCAATGCTAACATGGAACCGGTCTTTTTTACCTACCCTGCAAATCCTCGGGTTGACCGGATTATTTCAACTTTTGTGGCAATAAATGCACCTGAATATGATTTTATTTCGACCGATGGAATAGGACACCATTTTTGGGTGATCAGGGACCAGAAGATCATCGGAGAACTAATCGGGCTTTTTGCCGAAATCCCATTTGTTTACGTGGCCGATGGCCATCACCGGACTGCCGCTGCAGCGCTGGTCGGAAATGAAAAGAAAGAAGCCAATCCAAACCATAATGGCTCTGAAGAGTATAATTACTTCCTTGCCGTCCATTTCCCGGATAATCAGCTTACAATCATCGATTATAACCGTGTAGTCAAAGACTTGAATGGTCTGAGTAAAGAAGCCTTGTTAGGAAAATTAAAAAAGGGCTTTGAGGTTGAAGAGAAAGGCCATGAAATATACAGACCCGGACTTTTGCATAATTTCAGCATGTATCATGATGGAAAATGGTACTCACTGACGGCAAAACCCGGAACCTATAATGACCATGATCCGATCGGTGTGCTTGATGTAACCATCCTTTCCAAACTTGTACTTGATGAGATTCTGGGGATTAAAGACCTGAGACGGGATAAAAGAATTGATTTTATTGGCGGGATCCGTGGATTGGGTGAGTTGAAAAGACGTGTCGACAGTGGAGAAATGGCCGTTGCTTTTGCGTTATACCCGGTTTCGATGAAGCAGCTCATTGATATTGCAGACAGCGGGAATATCATGCCGCCTAAAACCTCCTGGTTTGAACCTAAACTTAGAAGCGGACTTGTTGTTCACAAATTGGATTAAAAATATAAAACAATGGAAATCAAACAAATCATTCTTAAAACTCTCAGGGATTCGAAAGAGCCCCTTAAATGCGGAGAAGTAGCTGAAAAATGCGGCCAGGATAAAGAAGCTGTTGATAAAGCCATAAAAGTCCTGGTTAAAGAAAATTTGGTTACTTCGCCAAAGCGGTGCTACTACCAGGCTAAATAATAGGTTAAAGGTCCAGAAAATCCTGGAACAAAACCTGCACGTAGGATTCTCCTTTACGTATAAATGCTTCTTCCTTTTCAGGAGTTGTCCCTTCAGGGAAGTCTTTTTTATAGTAATGATTCCAATTCATGCTGTAAACAATTTCCCCTTCGGGGGATTTCCAGGTATAGCCGTCATTTAGCACGATATAAGCGTACTCCGGTGCATAGGGATTGAAAAGGTTGTCCCCCCAGTTGAATTCATCTGCCGGAAGGTTTAGCTGCTTCAGAATGGTTTTTGTCAGGCAACTGTTGTCGGAGATCCTATCGGATTTCACCCCCCTGAATTCATCTTTTAACACGTTTCCGTAAAAAAACAATGGGATGCGATGGTACTCATAGCTTTCATAGCGCCAGTTCATGTATGAATTATGGCCATGGTCAGCGATAATAATGAACAGAGTATTATCGAACCATGGCTGTTTGCGGGCCATTTCAAAATATTCACCGAGACATTTATCGGCATAATAAGCTGAGTTTATAAATGGATTTTCAGGCCCTGCCCAGTCGAGCACAGGATCCATCGGGAAATCATAAGGTGAGTGTGAACTTAATGTGAATACGACGCTGAAGAAGGGTTCCTTTGCGTCTTTCATTTCATCGATATGAATCCGGTAAAGGTATTCATCATGTACCCCAAGGCGCCCTCTTGGAATGGAAGGATCAATGTCGGCTTCTTCAAACATCTTTTCAAACTGGTTAAATAGTAAATAAGCCCGCATGTTCCCGTAATCAAGCTGGCCGCCGAAATAAAAAGAAGTGTTGTATCCCGCAGCATTCAGGGTTTTGACCATGCTTGGCATTTTTCTGAATTTTTCGGGATTAGCAGTGAATGTCGTATAGGGCAATGCAGGATGTCCGCCGAATATGGTAGCGGCAGCTTCGTGCGACCTGTTCCCGGTGCTGTAAAACCGTGTAAACAATAATCCTTCCTTCTCCAATTTGGCGAATTCCGGAGTAATGCCGGGCCTGGCCCCTAATGATTCGATGATGTCAGCGGTCCAGCTCTCCATTAACAGGATTACGATGTTAGGTCTGCTACTGTTAAGGATGCTTATTGTCGTATCCTTTTCAGTGCGCAAAATATCTTCCACCGTTTTCCTGGCATCTTTAAGGTCATAGAATTGGTAAGCATTCGACTTTTTATACCTGCTGGTCTCCATTACATTGACCGCAAACTGATAACCTGAATTAACCGCAGCCCAGTTCAGTATGCTGTGATGAGAATAATGCGCAGAGCTTTGCGAAATAGCTATATCATTTATGCCACCCCTTAGCAGGACGAAAAGCAATGGAACTGCGACGATGAAGAAGACAACAGAGGAATAGATCAACCGTGACCTTTCCAAGATTTTCATATAAAACACTTTGGAATACAGGATGAAAGAACTACCTGTCATTACTACCAGGAAGAATAACAAACTGAAGAACTGCTCGGCAGAAATGGAATAATACGCTTCTGATATATGCTTCACATGGGCGAAGGCACTGGTCGACAATTTGCATTTCCATTCTGCAAATGAACCCAGCTCAACTGCTGTAATGAGCGACCAAACCAGTATCAATATAAACGTGTATACTTTGTTAACCGTATTTAGCCATCGTGCCTTAAATAATCCCTGGATCAACAGAAATAAAGATGGAATGATCAGGATATAGGCTGCTGTGGCAGTGTCGAGTTTCAGGCCATGCCAGAAAGAAAGTAGGGCCTCCCCTGTTGTTATATCTTCAAGCTTCAGTAAATTAATATGATAGATGAGGAAAACAGCTCTGAGAAGGAAGAAAAAAATCATCCAGAACAGGTATTGGCGGATTAGCGAGAAAAAGAGTCGTTTCAATTTTTTGAATTTTGCCGCAAATTTATTGATAAAGCCGTTAATCTGTCTTAAATTTGTTTGAGCATTAAAATAGCATCATGTCTATCCGTATTAATCTGACGCAGTTACACAGGGAAATTCCGTCCAATGTCAAAATTGTGGCAGTTTCTAAAACCATGCCGGTCGAGATAATATTGGAAGCCTATAACGCAGGTCATCGACTTTTTGGTGAAAACAAATCACAGGAACTGATCACGAAACAACCATTTCTTCCGCCAGATATACGGTGGCATTTTATCGGGCATCTTCAGAGCAACAAAGTAAAGTATATTGCCCCATTTGTCGAAATGATCGAATCGGTTGATTCCCTGAAACTATTGCAGGAAATCAATAAACAAGCTGAAAAGCATGGCCGCCTGATCAGGTGCCTGCTTCAATTTCATATTGCCACCGAAGAAACCAAATTCGGTCTTGACCTGCAAGAAGCCGAATTGCTGCTGAAAAGCCGGGAGTATGCTGAGATGAAGAATATCAGCCTGAACGGGGTAATGGGCATGGCCTCCTTTACGGATGATACAGCGCTGATCCGGTGGGAATTCCGCAGTCTGAAGACTGCGTTAATTCACTTGAAAAACTCGTTTTTCAAGGAAAGTCCGGAATTTTGTGAAATCAGCATGGGCATGACTGGTGATTACAAGATTGCGATTGAGGAAGGCAGCACCATCGTCCGGATTGGAACAGGAATTTTTGGGAAGGTTTAAGTTTTAAGTTTCAATCCTCTTCACTCCATCTCCGACCTCCGGCAGGTAAAACTGAGCTTCCAGGCCGGTTTTTTCTTTATAGGCTTTTGAAACTCCGGAAATAAATTCTTCAAGATTTTCTTCTTTAACGAAGGCTACAGTGCATCCCCCGAATCCTGCACCGGTCATTCTTGCTCCTAAAACTCCTTTTTGATTCAAAGAGATTTCGACCAGGGAATCAAGTTCAAAACCCGTCACTTCATAGTCATCGCGAAGGGATTTGTGTGATTGCACCATCAGTTGTCCAAAATATTGAAAATCCCTATTCATCAGGGCTTTAACAGCTTCCAGGACACGCTGGTTTTCCGTAACGATGTGCCTGGCCCTTTTCAGCACTACTTCATCCCTGATCAGTTGATTTTGTTCCATAAATTGTTGGTATCCTACTTCACCGAGAGAATTAATACTGAGGGATTCTGAGAGGTAATCCACAGCTTTCCTGCACTCGGCAACTCTTTCATTATATTTTGAATCTTTCAGTCCCCGTTTTTTATTAGTATTGGTGATCACTAAACGGTATCCTGGTAAATTCAGCGGTACATGCTGGAAGGCAAGTGTTCCGCAGTTCAGGAAAATAGCATGATTCATTTTCCCCTGCCCTACCGCGAACTGATCCATAATGCCGCAATTGACCCCGATAAATTCATTCTCGGCCTTCCTGCACAAATGAATGAGATCCATGACATTATATCCCCAACCATATAAATCATTTAACGCGAAGGCGGTAACCATTTCAATGGATGCAGACGAAGATAATCCTGCTGCCGGTGGAATATTGCCGGCGTAATAAAATTGAAGCCCTCCGGTTTTATTCCCTTTCTGAGAAAACATTTCGATGACTCCTAATGGATAATTGATCCATTCCTGGCCGGATTTTTCGTATTTATCCCTGAGTGGCAACTTCAGGGTATAACTAAATCCCTGGCTTTGAAATTCAAGATAAGGTTCATCCGTTTTCCTGACGCTTAAATAAGTCCCGAAACTTAAAGCGCAAGGCAGTACAAAACCATTATTGTAGTCGGTATGTTCACCGATAAGGTTTACCCGGCCGGGGGCAAAATAAAAATGAACATCTTCTTCACTTACGCCGTAGATTTGCAGGAATTGGGATATCAGTTGTTTATTTTCCATAGGAACAGAGATACAATTGAAATAAATTGAAATAAATGGAATACACATTACGTAAATTTATGCGTATTTGATCCAATCAACAAATATAATCCACAAGCCAGAATAAACACTGTTAATTGATGATCTTTCTTAAATAATTTGTATTTTTGCGCCGGTTTTAAGTCCGATGGACCCGTAGCTTAATTGGATAGAGCATCTGACTACGGATCAGAAGGTTGAAGGTTCGACTCCTTTCGGGTTCACTTCAAAGTTGACAGTAGGCAGTAGGCAGTTGGCAGTAAATGCCGGCTGCTTTTTGCATTTACAAGCGAAACAACAAACAACGATTGAGATAAGCAATTTTTTAGACAGAATTGTTAATACCCCCTCCTTCCCACCGGGTATATTTCCCAAAATTCCGGGGAAACAGATAAAAACTACATTTATCCTGGTATTCCTGCCAGGTCTGAAAGTTTGCCAATTAGGTAATATTGGTCTTCTAATGAAAGTTCATCCAGACTGGGAATTGTCGTAAAGTAATTCAGGATATTATTTTTGACCCGAATCATCTTTTTTCTTTTCCAGGTTCTTAGGCCCTTTTTTCCTCTTCTTTGTTTATCATTATTAAATTCATCCCGGAATATTGATCTTATCCCGTCACAAACCCTGTCAATATTTATTTCCTCTTGCAATGTAATGACTTCATTGGGTTTATTTCTTTCATATTCCCCCTTGAAACTTATTGATGTAATCCTGTTATTCATTAAATATTGCTTTAGCTTATCCAGTTCAGCCCACATTTGATAATACTTTCCTGAATAGTTATCCTTGTCATCACCTGACTGAGTTTCTTTTTCAATCCAGAGAAGTATGAAGCAAATCTCCAGGATGGCCTGGTCTTCGGAAATATCATATTCAATAAGAAGGGCCGCCACTTCATCATATCTTTGCCTGTCAATTATCATATTATAATCAAAGCCCCCTTGTGAATTGTAATCCAGGGGGAAAAACTTATCAATCCTATGAAGATCAATTGCTAATTTTATTTTTGGGCCTGTTTGCATTGGTGCTGGATTTGTAAGGATGGATTATTCAACATATTTGAATTGGTTATCACAATATACGAAATTTCTCAACATTCCGGGTATAAGCTTACTAAAATTCCGCTAAACAAGAAAAAGGAACTATGAAATCAATAAAGCAAGTTTACCAGGACATCAGATTTAGATTCGAGAAATAGCCTCACCATGATAAGGCATAAAGCTGGGTTTGGTGATGGCAAAGTGACCATAAGTAGTAATGATTGCCGGCTGCTTTTTGCATTTTATATGGCTTCGGTTTATTTCTTTACTTTGCAGATAATTCCAAAAATTATACTTTCATTTGTCTGATGGAATTATTCAAAATTGAATCGGAGGATCATCTTCAAGTACAAGTTTATTCCTGGGTCCCTGAAAAACCTGTGGTTATCCTGCAAATCGCTCATGGCATGATGGAGCATGCCTTGCGCTATGATCATGTAGCCAGGTGGATGAACGAGCATCGGATTGCCGTTTATGCATCCGATCACATCGGGCATGGGCTCACCGCTAAAACTTCCTCAGACCTGGGGCATTTTCCCCGCGAGGACGATTGGCAGCGATCGGTTGAAATTCTTCATATTTTAACCCAAAAGATTCGTGCGGAACATCCCGGAATCCCGGTTTTTCTCCTTGGACACAGCATGGGTTCGGTATTGGCGCAGACTTATATGATGAAGCACGGACGGGAAGCCGATGGTTTTATCCTTTCCGGCGCTGTCCGGCAATCCACATTCATGGCCAACATTGGTCTTATTATCGCTGGCACGTTATCATTCTTTTTTGGACCGGCAGACTGCTCTAAATTATTGATCTTCCTGGGATACGGGCAATATAATAACAGGCTGAGGCCTAAACGGACAGCATTTGATTGGCTTTGCAGCGAGGAAAGTATAGTGGATGAATATATAAGCTCGCCCCTCTGCGGATTTCCCTGCTCTAACCGGTTTTATCAGAACTTTTTCTATGGCTTTAAATATATCTCCAAACTCGACAATCTGAAGCAGATTCCGGCCGGAACACCGGTGTACATCTTTGCAGGCAGGATGGACCCTGCGGGTAAATTCGGAAAAGATCCGCAGAAGATCAACTATTTGCTTTCAAAATTCTCCCGGGCACAGGTCCTGATGAAACTATACAGTAACGGCCGTCACGAAATGCTGAACGAAATGAACCGGGAGGAAGTTTATGGGGATTTGGTGGAATGGATCAAAGAGAGAATTAGTCTTCAGTCAGCAGTCAACAGTCAGCAATTGAAACTAGAAACTAGAAACTAGAAACTTGGAATTTGGAATGAATAGGCGAATTATTGATATCATCGAAAAGTACTATCCTCCAGGCTCAATCGGATACAACATCTATTTGCCGCATTCCCAGGCGGTGAAGGAACTTGCGCTAAAGATTGCCCGGTCGCATCCGCAGTTCCATGCTGATGAGGATGTTATTGAGTTTGGAGGGATGTTGCATGATATCGGGATTTTCTACACGGATGCCCCTGAAATCGGTTGTTTTGGTGATCTCCCTTATATTGCACATGGCTATAAAGGGCGGGAATTACTCGAAAAGGAAGGCCTTCCGTTGATTGCACCGATTTGCGAACGACATATCGGCGTGGGGATTTCACTTGAAGATATTGAAAAGCACCATCTCCCCCTTCCAAAAAGGGATATGACACCCCAGACCATCGAAGAAAAAATTATTTGTTACGCTGACAAATTCTTCTCAAAATCAGCAGATGATCTCCTTCTGCCTAAACCTTTGGAGAAGGTGAAAAAGAGCGTTAGTAAATACGGTGAGGATAAATGGAAAGTATTTGAGGAGATGATGGGGCTTTTTGGGACTGACATTATTTATTTGTGATTGAATATTCGCGAAAATTCGCGTCATTCGCGTTCTATTTACATTACTTAGCTTCGAAAACCAGTTCCCCGTTCAGGTAAGTCTTAAGCACTTTAATACCTGGAATTTCAGCCTGATTTATTGTCATGATATCCTTCTCAAGTATAACAAAGTCCGCGAATTTCCCCGCTTCAATGCTGCCTTTTATGTCTTCTTCGAAATTCCCTTTTGCTGCCCAGATGGTTATTGAGCGAAGGGCTTCTTCTCGGCTCAGGGCATTTTCTATCTGGTAACCACCCTCAGGGTATCCTGTTTCATCCATTCTGGCAACCGCAGCATAAAACGTCAGCAAAGGATTGATCTCCTCGATTGGAAAATCAGTACCGTTGACCAACCAACCGTTTTGCTGCAGCAACTTATTGTAAGCATAAGCTCCTTTAACCCGGTCTGTTCCTAATCTGGATTCAGCCCAGTACATATCTGAAGTGCAATAGGTGCTTTGGATAGAAGGAATTATATTGAATTTTGCAAAAAGCTGAAAATCATCGGGATGAACTACCTGAGCATGTTCAATGCGCCAACGCTTGTCATTATGCCCTTTCAGTACTTCACCATACAAATGAAGCATCATCCGGTTGGCCGAATCACCGATGCAGTGGGTATTGACCTGGAAATTTTTATCATAAGCTTTGATAAGGATATCCCGGAAATAATCGGGTTCAGACATCCGGATGCCATAATTTCCCGGGTCATCGCTATATGGCTCCAGCAATAAAGCGCCTCTTGAGCCTAACGCACCATCGGCATAAAGCTTGATTGAATTTACTGTCAGCCTTTCTTTCTGAAACGCCCCTTTTTCAACAAACTCCCTGATATTTTTATCGGTAGGGCTTAACATGGCATTGATCCGCATTTTTAATTTCCCGGATTGCTGCAAAGAATCGATCATCATGATGGTTTCGAAATCAAGTCCGGCATCCACTACAGACGTTAGTCCGACTTTAAAGCAATCGTCTTGGGCACTTATCAGGGCATTTTCTTTTTGAAGTTTATCATCTTCCGGAATAGCTCCCTTCATCAGGTCGGCTGCATTATCGAGCAGAATTCCTGTCGGTTTACCATCATGAAGGATTACATCTCCCCCTTCCATTTTGGTTTGGGCAGTAATGCCAGCCAAGCGGAGCGCTTCACTGTTAGCCAAAACTGCATGCCCATCCACCCGTGTCAATACAACCGGGTTCTCCGGGAAAAGCTGGTCAAGCATTGATTTGTCAGGAAACTCTTTCAGTTCCCAATCGTTCTGATCCCAACCCCTGCCTAAAATCCAGCCATTGGGATGATTTTCATGGTATTTCCGAAGCAATTGAAGGATTTCATCGAACGAACGGGTTCCTTTGAGATTAACCGACTGATGAAGCCCGAGTGCGTAGCCATAAAAGTGGCAATGGCCATCAATCAACCCCGGAAAAACCGGCTTTCCCCCGGCATCAATAACCAGTTCCGATTCGAATGATTTCAGTATTTCTTCATTGGTCCCTGTGGCTAAAAAAAGTCCTTTGCCAACCGCAAATGCTTGTTTCGTGGTGAAAGATGAATCAACGGTGTAGACCAGCCCATTGATAAGGATAAAGTCAGCTTTCTCACTCATATTACAGCCGGTAAAAATGATCAGCGATATTAAAAGGAACGTGTGTATTTTTCCCATCATTAAGATTCCACATTTAATTGTTTCGAACAAAATTAAAAAAAGCCTGTTAATTAAAATCTTTATCAAGGCGATCTAAAAGATAAAACCTTATTATATTTGTAACCATGAAATAAAAAGCAAGAACATGAATAAAAGAAAAATACAACCAAGCTTAATATTTATCGCCACTGTGATCATTGCCGGTGCCTTTTTCCGCTTTATCCCCCACTGGCCAAATTTCACACCTATTGCTGCGATGGCTTTATTTGGAGGGGCATACATCGGCAGGAAGCACCTTGCTTTTCTGATTCCCTTTGCAGCCATGTTCCTTAGTGACCTGGTACTTGGTTTACATAAAGATATGTGGGCGGTATACCTTGCATTTGGCCTGACCGTGTTGATTGGTACCTGGATCAGGAGCAATATACGATTTGCAACTGTAGTAGCGGCGTCCGTTGGATCTTCTGTCATATTTTTCCTGCTTACCAACTTTGCTTCCTGGCTCGCCAGCCCATTTTATCCTCAAACTTTTGGCGGGCTAATGCAATCTTATATCGCCGGCCTGGCATTCATTAATAATGGCTCGCTTGGGATTTCCTTCTTCCTCAATGAAATCGCGGGTGCACTGTTCTATAATGGAATATTTTTTGGGATTTATTCTTTTGCCAGGCATCGGCTCCCATCTCTTTCCAGGGCGTCATGAACATCTTTTTTTTCAGAAGGCCTAAGCCCAGGCCTTTCAATTACAAGCCGATTTATTACGATCCGGAAAAAGAGGAAGCTGAAGAGCGAAAAAAAACCCTGAATGCTTTACAGGATAAAGACCCCAGGGAGCACATGCGGGCAGAGATAAGAAGAAAATGGAAAGTTGAGAGAAAGAGTGCTGATAAAAGGAATCAGGTATACCGGATTTTCTTTTATCTATTCCTTGCTGTTTTTGCAATATACCTGATCTTTTTTACAGACTTTGTCGACAAGTTTGTTTCATTTTTCGTCCGGTAAATAATGGCTGACATCATTCAACTCCTTCCTGATTCTGTAGCCAATCAGATAGCTGCCGGGGAAGTTATTCTCCGCCCGGCCTCCGCTGTTAAGGAGTTGCTTGAAAATGCCATTGATGCAGGTGCGACGGAAATCAACCTGATTATTAAAGACGCGGGAAAGACACTTATTCACGTGGTAGATAACGGAGGCGGGATGTCGGAAAGGGATGCCCGTATGTCATTCGAACGGCACGCGACCAGCAAGATCAGGCAGGCAAACGACCTTTTCGCGATCCGAACGCTGGGTTTCAGGGGCGAAGCCCTGGCTTCCATAGCTGCTATCGCCCAGGTTGAAATGAAAACGCGCAGACACGAGGATGAATTGGGAACATTGGTTGAAGTTGAAGGATCACGCGTTAAAAACCAGGTGAACTGCAGTTGCCCGGCCGGGACATCCGTCCAGGTTAAAAACCTTTTTTTTAATGTTCCGGCAAGAAGAAGTTTTTTAAAAGCAGAATCGGCTGAGCAAAAGCACATTGTAGATGAGTTTTTTCGTGTTTCCCTGGTTTATCACGAAGTCCGATTCACTTTCCATCAGAATCAAAAAATTCTTTACCAGTTGCAGGTAACAGGCAGAAAACAGCGCATTCTTGCTTTGTTTGGCTCCGGTTATAACGAGCGGCTTATGCCGGTAGAACACATCTCCGATGCCATTTCCATCACTGGTTTCATTGGAAAGCCGGAATTTGCGCGTAAAACCCGTGGCGAACAATTTTTTTTTGTCAACGGGAGGTATATCCGTCACCCTTACCTCCATCATTCCATTGAAAGCGCCTATCGGGAGCTAATTCCCATTGATGCAGTGCCAAGTTATTTTATTTACATCGATACAGATCCCGGCACCATTGACATCAATATCCACCCCACAAAAACGGAGGTAAATTTCCTTGACAACAAAGTGATATATGCTGTCATCCGGTCTGCTGTGAGGCAATGTTTAGGCTTGAATAACATATTGGACAGCATTGACTTTAATGTGGAACGAAGCCACGATTATTCACCTCCGAAAGATGGGCGTCAGGTAAAGAACCCATTTGATGTACCACCATCGGACTACAATCCATTTGACCATTCCGTCGATAAAAAGAAACCGACAGGTGAACCTTGGTTTAAAGCGCCCGTTAAGGGATGGGAAGGCCTTTATGATAACAATGACTTCAAAGGCATTCAGTCACCTCAGAACGATGGTCTGTTCAGTGAAACCGAATTTCAAACCGCATCTCAGGAAGCTGACAGGGCAAGCGTTTTCCAGTTCCATAACCGCTACTTGGTCAGCAGTATCAAATCGGGCCTGGTTGTGATCGATCAGCAGCGGGCCCATGAAAGGATCCTTTATGAACAATACCTGGACCGTATCCAGCATCATCAGCAAATAATCCAACATGAGCTATTTCCTTTTCAGGTTTCATTTGGTCCAAGTGACGGTGAATTGGTCGATGAGATAATGGAAGACCTGAATATCCTTGGATTTCACCTGAACAAACTTGGGAAAAATACGTTTGTTGTATCAGGTACTCCATCCGGTATGCAGGACACGGACCTGCAGGCGCTATTGGAAGATTTATTAGACCAGTATAAGAAGAATCTTGTTGATTTGGGTTTGGATAAAAGCACTAATTTAGCACGCTCTTTGGCTTTCAGTGTGTCTGCTAAATCAGGCAGACGGTTTTTTACAGAAGAGATGAGCCATCTTATTGATGAGCTATTTTCCTGTAAAGCCCCGGATTTAACTCCTGACGGGCGAAAGGTTTTTACTATCATCCCGGTGGATCAAATCAACCAATTACTAAACCGTTAATACGGGTTTAATATGACAGAACAGTTCAGACCGAGGGGATTTTCCTTATTACCGACTCTGGTGAAGAATCTGCTGATCATCAATGGATTAATGTTCATTGCGCAGATTGTAGCGGAGAAATCATTCGGTGTCAACCTCGAAGATTTACTTGGCTTGCATTATCCGGCTTCCATGGCATTCAGGCCCTGGCAGTTTATTACATACATGTTCCTTCATGGTAATTTTTGGCACCTGTTTTTCAATATGTTTGCCCTTTGGATGTTCGGGTATGCTTTAGAAAACATATGGGGGCCCAGGCGTTTCCTGATCTATTACTTTGCCACCGGAATCGGAGCGGGATTAGTTCAATGCCTCGTCATTTTCATTACTGTCAACCCTACAGTGATACTGCTTAATGGGTTAATCGCCGATCCTAATGCCCCCGCGATCTTTGATTTCATCAATCAACATGCCCTTCAGATTAATCAATATTCCGGTGATATTTATTCCCAGGCACAAAAGTTCCAGGAAGCCCTGCAAACCCTTGCTTACAGCCCTGAAAACCGCCAGGCTTTGCAAATTGCGCATGACTTCCTGGTGGATTACCGGGAATATTACCTCAGCCTTCCAAATGTAATTGGTGCGTCAGGTGCTGTTTTTGGCATCTTACTGGCCTTTGGTATGCTTTTCCCGAATACACTGATCTTTATCTATTTCCTTTTCCCGATAAAAGCTAAATATTTCGTGATCATTTATGGTCTTATTCAATTGTTTTATGGTTTCAGCGGGGCAGATTCCAATGTTGCCCATTTCGCACACCTTGGCGGCATGATATTTGGATTTTTCCTGATTCTTTACTGGAAGAAACGAGGCAGGTTATATTAATGTAATCATGAACCCAAACTTTAATCCATTAGAAGATATCGTCCGGTTTTTCAGGTCAAAAGCCGTATTACCAAGGCTTATCCTTATTAATGCTGCGATCTGGGTTGGTATTGGTGCCATGAGGGTTTTCTCCTTCTTATTTAATGTCCCTGATTCCACGCTGACGAATTATATAGTTGATTATTTTGCCTTGCCGGCTAACCTTGGAAGCCTCCTTTCCCATCCCTGGACCCTGATTACTTATATGTTTCTTCACATCGATTTCTTGCATGTTCTTTTCAATATGCTCTGGCTTTTCTGGTTTGGTAAAATATTTCTTGAGTTTCTCAAATCCGGGCAATTATTGTTGATTTATCTATCAGGCGGTATATCAGGTGGTATTTTATACCTGCTTTTCTATAATATTTTTCCCGTATTTGAAAAATCGTTGGATTTATCGTTTGCCCTGGGAGCCTCTGCATCGGTGATGGCCATAGTCACAGCGATTTCTTTTTATGTCCCTGGTTATTCAATACATTTGTTGTTCTTAGGGAAAATAAGAATCTTTTATATTGCTCTCTTTTTATTTATACTTGATTTCTTTATGATCAGGTCGGAAAATGCCGGAGGGCATATTGCCCATATTGGCGGGGCTTTGTTTGGACTCAGTTATATCGTTGCAAGGCGCAAAGGGATGAATTTCAGCGGGGTTTTTGGCATGTCCCGTTTAAAGGAATTTTTCCGGAAGATGAGAAAAAGCAAACTGCGGATTGAATATAACAATACAAGTTCAACCTTTGGACGGCCTCTTACAGATGATGACTACAACATACGCAGGGCCCAAAGACAAAGAATGATTGATGACATTCTCGATAAAATATCAAATTCAGGTTATGAAAGCCTGACTTCAGATGAAAAAGAAATTCTTTTTAAATCGAGTAATTCAAGCAACTAGTCTTATGTAACTATGGGGTAATGAATGTTATATTCTCCAATAGCTTACAAAGTACTTAAAGTAAATTCACCCGGAATAAGTAATGGCTGAGAATAAAACATCTGGAAATAAAAGGCTGGGATTTTTTAACAGCTTTATTCTGATTGTAAATATTTTATTCATATTTGCCCTTGCTTTATCTTACCTGTCAGTGCATGTCAGCCCTGTGAAAAGCTGGATCCTGCCTTTCTTCGGTTTGCTTTATCCTTTCCTGATCATTATCAACCTTTTCTTTGTTATTTACTGGATACTTCGTTTGAGGTGGCTATTCCTGATCCCGGCCATCTTTATTTTAGCGGGGTGGAACCATCTGGAGCGCTTAGTCCAATTCAGTTCACCCGGAACGCCTTCCGCGAACAGCAGTTCTTTCAAGGTAATCAGCTATAATGTTAAAAATCTTTCAAACGATAATGTTGTCCTTATCAAGCCTCAAATCCGCAGCAAGATTCTTGATTTTCTGGATGAAGAAGATGCTGATATTTTATGCCTTCAGGAATTTGCCATCGTGCATCCGGATCCGGAAGCTTTCATCGACTCACTGTCTGATCGCCTGGAAATGCCGTTTCATGCATATATTCAATACTTTGAAAAACCCCGCAAGAGAATTGATGCCATTTTCACTTTTTCAAAATATCCAATCCTCAACTCAGGTTCGGTAAAAAAGGATAATCAACATAATTATGCCCTGTTTACTGACCTGTTGATGGATAAAGATACGGTCAGACTTTTTAATATCCATTTAGAATCTCTCAGGTTCAAGCATGAGGATTATAATTTCATTTCGGAGTTTGATCTGCAATTCGAAGAAAATGAAGATATCCAGGAAGGTTCGCGGAGGATATTTGAAAAACTGAAGACTGCATTTGCCAGGAGAGCTTCGCAGGTTGATAACCTGTCATCCTGTATTATCCAGTCCCCATACCCTGTTATCCTATGCGGCGATTTTAACGATACGCCTAACTCTTATGCATATCAGCAACTGACAGTCAATCTAAAAGATGCCTTTATGCAGAGTGGCAAGGGGTTTGGAAATACCTATATTGGAAAGCTTCCATCCTACCGGATCGATTTTATCCTGTACGATGACTATTTCGTATCCTGGAATTGCAGCAGGAAACTCATTAAACTATCTGATCATTACCCAGTGACCTGCATAATGGGAAAGAGACAGGAGAATTAAATATTTCTGTTGACAGCCACATTTTATCAGGATTGTAAAAAGTATATTAACAGCGTCTTATGGACTTCAAGCTAATATCTGACTTTAAACCCACCGGCGACCAACCGGAGGCCATTAAGCAGCTACTGGAAGGCATTGAGCGCGGCGATCCTGCCCAGGTCTTATTGGGGGTGACCGGTTCGGGAAAAACATTTACTATCGCCAATGTTATTTCCCAAATCAAACGGCCGACCCTCGTGCTAAGCCATAATAAAACGCTGGCAGCGCAGCTTTATGGGGAATTCAGGCAATTCTTCCCTGATAACGCTGTGGAATATTTCGTTTCCTACTACGATTACTATCAGCCTGAAGCTTATCTTCCGGTCACCAATACCTATATTGAGAAAGACCTTTCTATCAATGAGGAGATTGAGAAGTTGCGGTTGAGTACTTCATCTTCATTACTTTCGGGTAGAAGAGATATTATCGTGGTTTCATCTGTTTCCTGCATTTTTGGAATTGGAAATCCGGATGACTTTAATAACAACGTTATCCGCATCAAAACCGGCGAGCATCTCAGCCGCAACCGATTACTTTATTCCCTCGTCGATGCATTATATTCCAGGACGGAGACTGATTTTGGAAGGGGCAGATTCAGGGTCAGGGGTGATAGTGTGGACATCTACCCTGCTTATGCCGATTTTGCCTACCGGATTGTTTTTTTTGGAGATGAGATCGAAGGCATCGAATCTTTTAATCCCCTGAATGGCTTCCGTCTGGATAAGCATGATGAGATCACCATTTTCCCGGCAAATATCTTCGTTACTTCTCAGGACAAGATGAAAGAAGCTTTAAAGGAGATCGAGGAAGATATGTGGAAGCAGGCTGCCTATTTCAGGGAAGTCGGAAAGGTTTTTGAAGCCAAACGGCTGGAAGAACGGGTTACTTATGATGTGGAGATGATGCGGGAACTTGGCTATTGCTCCGGCATTGAAAATTACTCGCGGTATTTTGACGGAAGAGCTTCAGGCACCCGTCCTTTTTGCCTGATCGATTTTTTCCCTGACGATTATCTCATGGTAATTGATGAGAGCCATGTTACAGTGCCTCAGGTCAGGGCTATGTATGGCGGCGACCGCTCCAGGAAGCAAACCCTGGTGGAGTTTGGGTTCAGGCTGCCTTCTGCACTTGATAACAGGCCGCTTAAGTTCGACGAATTTGAATCATTGGTCAACCAGATCATTTATGTCAGTGCTACTCCAGCCGATTATGAACTTCAGCGTTCAGGAGGTGTGGTTGTTGAGCAGCTGATCCGGCCAACAGGGCTATTGGACCCGGTTATCGAAGTCAGGCCCAGCCAGAATCAGATTGACGACCTGCTTGAAGAAATCGACAAAACCGTTAAAAGCGGGAGCCGGGTATTGGTGACAACACTCACAAAAAGGATGGCGGAAGAACTGACGAAATATATGGTAAGATTAGGCATTAAGTGCCAATATATCCATTCTGAAGTCGAGACACTTGATAGGGTGGAGATAATGAGAGATTTACGACTGGGTAAATTTGATGTTTTAGTTGGCATTAATTTACTAAGAGAAGGGCTCGACCTGCCTGAAGTGTCTCTGGTAGCTATTCTTGATGCGGATAAAGAAGGATTTCTGCGTTCTGCCCGATCACTTACCCAGACAGCCGGAAGGGCGGCAAGAAACATTGATAGCCGCGTTATCATGTATGCAGATAAGATCACTGATTCCATGCGGACGACTATCGATGAGACCACCCGTCGAAGAGAGAAACAACTGGCTTACAATGAAGAGCACGGCATCACCCCCACTGCAATAATTAAATCTGTTGAACGGATTATGGGGCAAACTGTTGTGGCCGATGCAAAAAAGAGAGAGCCTCAGGCTTACTATGAAAAACAGGATGTTGAAGTCGCCGCAGATCCTGTGCTTCAATATATGACTGATGCCCAGTTGTTAAAATCCATTTCGGATCTGAGAAAAGAGATTGAAAAGACGGTGAAAGATCTCGATTTTATCAATGCAGCGAAACTCCGCGACGAAATGTTCACCCTTGAAGATTACTTTAATGAGAGAAAATCTGGTTCAAAGAAATTATAAACCAAATATTCCATATCAATAAAATGAATGACCAGGAGCTTTTACAAGCAGCTATATGTGCAGCTATCTCAGGAAGTTCCGAAATCCTTGATATTTACGGGCAGGAATTTGAAGTCGAGTTTAAGGTGGATAAGAGTCCGCTGACGTTGGCTGACCAATATGCCCATGAAGCCATTTGTAATGCTTTGAAGGCGACAGGACTGCCAATACTGAGTGAAGAAGGGAAAAATATCCCCTATGAGATCCGAAAGGATTGGGAGAGATTCTGGTTGGTCGATCCTTTAGATGGGACAAAAGAATTCGTAAAGCGAAACGGCGAGTTCACGGTTAACATCGCCCTGATTAGTAATCGGAAGGCCGTGATGGGAGTTATACTGGTGCCGGTTAGCGGATTACTCTACTTTGCATCCCGTTCAACAGGGGCCTTTAAAATCATACTGGAAGGCAAAGGCGACATGAGCCTTGAGAAAATGATGCAAGATGCTGAATCTTTGCCTTTGCCAGGCTTGCTTCATACAGTAACTGTAGTGGGCAGCCGATCTCACCTTTCGCAAGAAACAACAGATTTTGTACAGAATCTGCAGAAAAACCAACCAGACCTTGATTTTATTTCCATAGGAAGCTCACTGAAATTGTGCCTGATTGCTGAAGGGAAGGCACATATTTACCCTCGTTTAGGGCCAACCATGGAATGGGACACCGCTGCCGGCCAGGCGATCGTGGAGATTTCAGGTGGCAAAATGGTTCAGGCCGATTCAGGGGAAGCAGTCCTTTATAACAAACCTGACCTTCATAATCCCTGGTTTGTGGCCAGCAGATTATTTTTCTGTTTCGATCAATTCCACATCAAAAACGAGCGGTGAGAAAGGCGGGATTACATCCCCGGCTCCCTTTTCTTTATATGCCAGTTTAGATGGAATGATCAATGTTGCTTTACCGCCTTCATTCATCAAGGCAATGCCAACATCCCATCCTTCGATTACAGCTCTGCGGCCAAGCGCAAATTCAAACGGCTCGCCTCTTTCAACAGAAGAATCGAACATGGTGCCATCAAGCAGTTTGCCGGTATAATGGACTTTAACTTTCTTGCCATCGATAGGTTTCGGGCCTGTCCCGGCTTGTTTTTCAATATAAATCAAGCCATTAGGCAAAATAGTGGTAGGTGTTATGTTATTATCTTTCAAATATTTCTGAATGGATGCAATTTCCTCCTTTTCCTTCCGGGATGCTTCAGCCATTTGTTTTGCATTTTTGTCAGCTTGTTTACGTTCAAATTCCTCATTGCTCATGATTTTAATCATCTCAACCTCATAGTAAAGTGTACTGAAAGCTGGGACTACACTGCCTGCGCCCTGGGCCCCGAAAGCCATTGCAGAAGGTACAATAGCGTTAGCTTTTCCGCCTTCACGCATCATGCCTATAACTTCCTGGAAGCCCTTGTTCTCAAACTGGCTGCCATATTTAAAATCCACAGGTTCACCTCTTTCAATTGTTGAAAAAAGCTTTTCACCGCCCAGTAAATAAACAGTATAATGAGCATTAACATAGCCATCCTTTACCGCTGTTTTTCCGGTTCCCTTTTTTGTTTCGAGAAAGTAAATACCTGAACTGGTTGGCTGTACGGTAATTTTATTATTCGTGACATATTCCTGAAGGCGTATCATTTCTTCCTGTTCCAGTTGCATGTTCTTCACCTCGGCCTCTTTGTCAATTTCTGCCTGTGTCTGGACTTTTTGCACTTTTACCTCAAAATAAATGTCGCTCTCATCAGTAAGGAAAGCAGGTACGGCAGGCTGCCCAAAAGTTTTGGTGAACAATGGCCCGGCTTTCAGCACGAACGTGGCACTGTCACCCTGTTTAAGGAGTTGCAGGCACTTATAAAAATCGCCTTCATATTGTGATTCTGCGACAGGCAGGACAATGGGTTGTTGTACATTCTTGCTGTCAAAAAGCGCTGAATCCTTAAGTCCGTATTTCAGAGAAAGGGTCAGGATGCTGCCAATACGGACTTTAGCAGTATCGTTATTGTCATCCTTGTAGATTTTGTAATAAACACCGGTCTTGGTCTTTTTAAATCCGGGATATGCTCCCATGTTGCAGGAAATCATCAAGGCAGAAATGCTTACCAGGACGATAGTCAGGATTAAAATTTTCTTTAAGCTCATAAATATTATTAATTAATGTTTGCTAATACATGCTGATGAATTCTATATCATAGACCAGGGAAGCTTTTTTGTGTATTTTTTTCTGGTCACCGATCAGGCCATAAGCGAGATGCGAAGGTATAATAAATTTCGTACGGTCACCTACCTTTAGCAATAAAATAGCTTCCTCCAAGCCTGTGATCACCTGGCCTTTACCAACCTGGAAAACAATAGGACCATCTTTTAATGCCGAATAAACCGTGTCACCGTTTAACAAGCTCAATGTATAAGATAACTTCACAGTCTTGCCATCCTGAGCTTTTGCACCAATCCCCTGTTTAGTAATCATATATCTGATACCGGTATTGGTTGTCTCCATATTCCAGTGGTGACGAAAAATGAAATCTTCAATTTGTTCATTTTCTGTCTTTGCGGCTTCCTGGTTGGCTTTAATGAGCGGTTCTTTATATTTCGAAGGGCTTTGAAGAGGCTTTCCCGGGCCACTCCTGTCACAATGCGTGAAAAGTATGACTAACGCCAGAAAGGTCAAAAATCTAAAAACTGTATTGACAGAAATCATGGATAAATCCTTCAGAATGAAGAACGGTCAATCTTTTCCTTGTATTGCACCAGCACTTCTTTAAGTTTAATGATAGTTTCGTCGAGGGAAACAAATGAATCACCGCCGGCCGCATTTTTGTGACCGCCACCGTTAAAATATTCACGAGCGATATTGTTAACGGAAAGGTCGCCTTTCGACCTGAAAGAAAGCCTGATACGGTCCTTTCTTTCAGTCATTAAGACGGCAATTTTGATGTTTTCAATAGAAAGTGCATAGTTGACAATACCTTCTGTATCGCCAACCTGATGATGGAAGCGGTCGATTTCGTCTTTCGACAAAGCTATATAAGCAGTGCTTAATTCAGGAAGGATCGTCAGTTTTTCGATCAGGCAATATCCCAGCAGGCGTAACCTGTTTTCTGAATAGGTATCATATACGAGCCGGTGTATCTGTTCCGGGTTGATGCCTGTCCGAAGCAGTGAAGCCGTAATCTGAAAAGTGTCCGCGTAATTACAGGAAAAACTGAAAGAACCGGTATCGGTCATAATCCCCACGAACAGGCAGGTCGCGATATCGTTGTCGATCCTGTCAAGCCAGGAACAACCTTCTATAAAACGGTAAAGTAGTTCAGAGGTTGATGAAGTTTGAATGACTGAGAGATAAAAGTCAAAATCGGTCAGAACAGGATCAGGGTGATGGTCGATGAGTATCTTTTTTCCCCCGGCTTTTCTTAATGCCTTTTCAATGACATCTATGCGATTAAGGGCATTATAATCAAGGCAAAAGATAAGGTCGGAGCGGGAAATGATATCCTTAGCTTTTTCTTCATTTAGCCGGAAGATGATTACTTCATTGCTTCCAGGCATCCATTTCAGGAAAGCAGGATAATCGTTGGGTACCATGGCAATGGCCTCCTTTCCCATTTTACTCAGCAGACCGGCCAGGGCAAGAACAGATCCTATCGCATCGCCATCTGGGTTATGATGACTGGTAACAAGGATAGACCGGCTATGACCGATTAAATCTTTAATATCTTCGTATTCGAAATTCTTCAAAGGAAACTTGTAATAATCAGCAAAGTAAACAAATTTAGTTGGTTATTTAAAGTGATACCTGAATTTTATCCTTTGATTTCGAAGGGCTTTATTCACTAATGCCGGAGAACAATGGATTTATTTTATTTTTGCACGCTTAAAACAAAGAAAAATTAACTATGAACGGAAACATCACATTAACCATGATCAAGCCCGAGGCCGTCAGAAACGGTAACATCGGTAACATTTTAGCTAAGATTTCATCGGGTGGATTCACACTTATTGCAATGAAATATTTGAAACTCACCCGAGCTCAGGCTGAGAAGTTTTATGAAGTACACCGGGAGCGTCCATTTTATAATGACCTGGTGGAATTTATGTCATCGGGGCCTATTGTAGCTGCTGTTTTAAAAAAGGAGAATGCAGTAGAAACTTACCGTAAATTTATCGGGTCGACTAATCCGAAGGATGCCGCTCCGGGAACCATTCGCGCACTTTACGGGACAAACATTCAGGAGAATGCCGTACATGGGTCCGACAGCGACGAAAATGCAATTAAAGAAGCTGCGTTCTTTTTCAGTGAGCTGGAACGTTTCTAGCAATTCATTTTTCCGAAGATTTAAGAATCCGGAAAGTATTATTTTTATAAACGATTATGATATGGTCCACCGGTTCCTCATCAGCATGAGCCAGTGGTTTTTTATTTTCCGCATTAACAATTGGGGCATTCTGCAATTGAATCAGATCATTTACTGCATTGGAATCACCCTGGGTTAAATCTTTTTGAGGACTATTCCTGCCTGTTATCAGCCATACTGCATCAATATCCGGGAACAAGTTTAAAATCTTTTCCAGAAAATCAAGACTGGGTTTATTACGTCCGGAAAGGACATGGGATACGCTGGAACGTTGCACACCGATCCGGTCTGCAAATTCAGAGGGTGAGAGATGCAATTGTTCCAATAACGATTTGAATCGTTTTATCATGGTTAAGTATTTCTGGCGATGGTGTTTTCCTTAAAATGGAAATACTGGTTTACAAAAGTAAAATAATAAGTTCAAATATGTAAATTACATTTGTAAACAGTTGAATTATTTTAGTTGGATTCATATCATGTTAATATACAATAATAGATCTTGATATTTTGTATTATTTGATGACATTAATACCAAATAATTCACATTTGTCAATTATAATGTACATTTTTTAATAAACTTAAAATAATCAAAAAAGATCAATGGTTTTGTGATTATCCAATTGTAATTCAGATTAATAATATCTCATGATTAAAGTATCACTTAATTAGTAAATTTTCGGGCAGGACATTATGAAAAGTTACTCCTTCCCCCACCCTTTTTAAGGTTGTCATTAATCCCACCGTAGATCTCTCGAGCCTTGAAAGGTTCGCCTATGAGTATTCTAAAATAATTGTTGATGACCTGGCTAGAAAAGGGGTACCAGCGGGTAATTAGAAGATGGGGATCCGAATACAGAATATAGAATTCAGAATAATTACCTTTTTATTACTTTCTGAACGGATTGAAATCCATTTAGGTTAACCTTCACAAAATACAACCCTTTCGGGGCATTTTGAAGTAGGTCAATTGTTACTGTCGCTGAATTAATTAAGCTTACTTTCTGTAATCCAATAAACCGCCCGGTTATATCACTAATTTCAATAATACCTTCATTCATCCTTGCTCCCACACCCCCATGGTTCCCTGCATCAACGGTGAACACATCCCGGAATGGGTTCGGATAAATTTTCAAATATGCCGTTTCTCCATCCGGCCCATCTATTATAGTGAGGATATTATTAGCCAAAACGAAATCAGGAATTCCAAAACCAAGCATGTCATCAGGTGTAAGGTACTGGCTGGCGCTTTGACGAATAGCGTCGGCGATCTGCATATTGCTTAATGTGGGATTTGCCTGCCACAGGCATGCTGCCATGCCTGCAAGAATTGGAGAAGAGAAAGATGTGCCGCTACCGTAACCAAAACCTCCCCCATATGGATCCGCTACATAAGCGTCTGATCCTTGCGCAACGACGTCAGGCTTCACCCTCCCGTCATACGAAGGTCCATGCGAACTAAACGCGGCATAATTACCACTTCCATCTACTGCTCCGATACCCATTACACTGTCGCCATCTGAGGGCGCACCCAGATAGTACCAGGCATCGGTGCCTGAATTACCAAGGCTGTTTACAACCAGGATACCTTTTTTTGCCGCCATGTCACCACCGATAGTTGAAGGAGCTGTATCGCCATCCATATCAGCATAAGTATGGTTCTGGGCAGGGTCGTCAAATTCAGTGTATCCCAATGAGGAATTGATAACATCAGCACCGACACTGTCAGCAAATTCAGCAGCTGACACCCAATTATATTCTTCGATTATATATTCCGAGTTCCCGTCCTCCGAATGTAAGAGCCAATAAGACGCCTTGGGCGCTGTACCGATCAATTGCCCGGGATAATTGCCCCCCATAAGGGACAGTACCATCGAACCGTGCGGATGACCGTCAAATGACATTTCTCCCCCATACACAAAGTCCCGTGTGCCGAGGATCTGGCTATTTTGCCAAAGACTGTCGAATACATCAAGGACATTGGCATTATAAAATCCGGCATCAATTACGGCAATTACTTTTCCTTGTCCACGGTAACCCATCTCATGTAAAACGTCTCCGTTTAACATCTGGATCTGGTTCAATCCCATCCCATAATCGAATATGCCCATTTCGAAGCCTTGCTTGAGATTGGATACAATAGCTTCCTGATAAATTTCATGCTTAAAGAAAGGCTTTTCAAAGTCTTTGGTCCAGACAGGCATTGATGGCGCGGGTTTTGGTGATTTAGTAACACCTGCTACATAAGGTAAAGCATTAATGGTATCGATAACTGTCGGATTATCCGTAAAAATCGTAACCCCGTTCAGCCATTTGCTGGGATTCAGGATTGTTGCCCCTGCCGCTGCTAAGCCTTGTAAATAAATTGGATTTACCGGCAGATCAGTTACATCGACCGGTATATCCTGGTTCAACCTTCTGTCGAGAGCTCGCTGGGAAAGAAATTCCAAAGGATTATCTATAGAATAAGGTGAATTGTTTTTATCGGTAAACCTGACAAAATACTTGTCGGGTGAAATCTGCGCACCGGCTATAAAAGAGACGAACATCAGCAAAATTGCAAGGGCTTTGGTTTTCATGTGATTGATTTTGTTGCAAAAGTAATAAAATTAGAATGAAGGCCTAGGTTACCCTTAAACAATCCGAACCAGGATTTGTTTAAATTGCATATCTTTGATTATTATGCGCATTGATATCATTACGATTTTTCCCGGAATGTTTTCCGGCCTGTTTGATTTTTCCATAATCAGACGGGCCATGGATAAGGGTGCGGTAGAAATTCACCTGCATGATCTGCGTGATTATTCCTTGAACAAATACCGCAGTGTAGACGATTACCCTTTTGGCGGAGGGGCTGGAATGGTCATGATGGTGGAACCCATTGCGGAGTGTATCAGCCAGCTAAGAAATGCCAGAATCTATGACGAAGTCATTTTTTTAACACCGGATGGCAAGTTGCTGAACCAGGGCATTGCCAATGAACTATCGCTCAAAGGAAACCTGATACTTCTGTGCGGTCATTATAAAGGGGTCGATGAGCGATTAAGGGAACACTACATTACACGTGAGCTTTCAATCGGTGATTATGTTCTATCCGGAGGGGAATTGGCGGCCGCCGTCCTGGTCGACTGTGTTATAAGGCTCATCCCCGGTGTGCTCGGTGATGAAACCTCTGCACTGTCCGATTCTTTTCAGGATGGCCTTTTGTCTCCGCCTGTTTACACCCGTCCGGCTGATTTCAAAGGATGGAAAGTCCCGGAAATTTTGCTCTCAGGCCATGAGGCGAAGATTCGCGAATGGCGCCTGAAACAGTCCATTTACAGGACTAAAAAACGCAGACCAGGATTATTGGAAGATAAAGATTGATTAGTAATACCTGGATCCGGTCAATAATTTTTCATCTGAAAGATTTGCCAAGTTGTATTTAGTTGTATATTTGCACTCTTTTTTACAAGAACCGGTTAAAATACTTGATTGAGATGAGCAAGAATGAATTAATGCAGTTTGTGGAAAACCTTAGCACTGTTAAGAAATTTCCGAATTTTAAGGCTGGTGATACCATAACGGTTACTTATAAGATTCGTGAAGGAAATAAAGAAAGGTTGCAGAATTACCAGGGCGTTGTTTTGCAACGTGTCGGTACCGGCGCTACTGAAACATTCACAGTACGTAAAATTTCGGCCAACATAGGCGTAGAAAGAATTTTCCCGATCTCTTCCCCATTTATTGATGAAATCCAGGTAAACAAGAAAGGCCGTGTCCGCAGGGCAAGGATCTTCTACCTGCGGGATCTTAAAGGTAAGAAAGCCCGTATAAAAGAAGCCAGATATTAGGATGAGATCCGGGAGAGGCTGTCAGAAAATGGCAGCCTTTCTATTATAATGTTATTGCCCTTTTAACATTTGGTGTTTTAAGGGTATTTTTTTTTATTTTTGAGAGATGAGAAGAGTTCTTGTAGCCCCGTTTATCGGATTGATCTATGTTTATAAATACGTGATCTCTCCCATGCTGCCCAAGGGATGCAGACACTTTCCGAGTTGTTCTTCTTATTCCATCGATGCATTGAAAATGCATGGCCTATACAGGGGCGGCTTATTGGCAGCTGACCGGGTTGCACGATGCCGACCCTGGGGAACCAGCGGATACGATCCAGTTCCCCGCTTCATCATTAAAAAAATTCAACTCAGAAGATTGTTACCTGGGAATCGGGAGAACTATCCATCTTGTGACCGGTTAAAGCCGCATTAAGGATCAGTTTTATTTCTTATTTTTGCAATACTATAAGTCCTTTGAATTCCTTTTACTATATTGTGAAGAAATTTAATGATCATTCCTATGGCTCCGAACAAACAACAGGAAATCGTAACTGTATGCAGGAAAGCTCATTTCAATGCTACGCACCGCCTCCATAATCCCAACTGGACAGATAACAAAAACGAAAAGGTTTTCGGGAAGTGTAACAATGAGAATTATCATGGTCATAATTACGACCTGATAGTGAAGGTTACCGGTCCGGTTGACCATGAAACCGGGTATGTTATCGACCTTAAAATCCTTAACGATATTATCAGGCAGTATGTCATTGAAAGATATGACCATAAGAATTTATACCTTGATATGCCTGATTTCAAGGACCTTAATCCTTCCGCTGAGAATATTGTCATAAAGATCTGGCATCTTTTAAGGGACCAGATAGATACTAAATTTGATTTATCTATCCAATTGTTTGAAACGGAACGTAATTACGTGGAATATTCCGGCCACGGTAAAATTTGATTTAGCGATATCCGCTTACTGTTTTAAAAATATTATTACCCCCGTAATTCATGGGACACCAGCACGAAGATTCCAATCCAATAAGTTTCGAAAATCTGCTATCGGTGCTTCAGCATACGCTGATGGTGACCTTTTTTGTATTGGTTGTGATGCTGTTAATCGAATATATCACTGTCCAGAGCCGGGGGCGGTGGACCAGGCCCTTAGGACGGTCAGGTTATCTCCAGATTGTTGTTGCTGCTTTTTTTGGTCTGATACCCGGATGCCTGGGAGGTTTTACATCTGTTTCTTTATACATTCACCGCACATTTAATTTCGCCGCTTTATTAACAACCATGATTGCGACGACTGGCGATGAGGCTTTTGTTATGTTCTCCCTTTTCCCCTCCAAAGCATTGCAATTGAACCTGTATCTTCTCCTTTTGTCAGTCGCGGTAGGTTCTGTTATTTATATAATTTTCAAAAACAAAAGTCCCTTAAAAAGTGAAGAGATAGAAATCCCTTTGCACAAGGAAGAACCTGATTGCACCTGCTTTGAGCCTGGGCTGATCATTCCACAACTCAGGAAAATTTCTTTTACCCGCACCTTGCTGATTACCGGGAGTTTATTGTTCCTGCTCCATTTATTTACGACAGCCGAATTTCATCATCCAAACGGTTGGGAGAAAACCACCTATATTATTGTGACACTCATTGGATTTTTCATTGTTACCACTGTTCCAGACCATTTCCTGACTGAGCACCTTTGGAAACACACCATAAAAAGGCATATACCCAGGATTTTTATCTGGACCCTGATCGCCTTTCTCGTCATTGATGTCTTCCTGGGATATTTTAACCTGGATCAATGGATCAGTTCAAATACTGCAATTATACTTGTGCTGGCTTTGCTGATTGGTCTCATCCCGCAGTCGGGACCGCATATTATATTTGTCACACTTTTTGCCGGTGGGGCCATCCCTTTTAGCGTGCTTTTAGCCAATTCCATTGTTCAGGATGGTCACGGCGCCATTCCATTGCTGGCGGAATCGCCCAGAAGCTTCATTGCTGTGAAAGCAATAAAATTAGTTTTAGGAATCATAGCCGGCGCTTCAGGTATTATTTTAGGTTTTTAGCAGTTAAAGATGATCACGGTCTTAATCACTATTTTATTTTTTAGGAAATGCTCCGAACAATTTCGACAGGAAACGATGAAACTTATGCACCCCGTCAGGGTTGGCATGCATCATGATACAGGCACCATAAACCAGTTTCACCCCATTCTGTTTAGCGATCTCAACTGCTTCTTTTGTTTCCGCTCCCTGCTGGAGCCAAAAGTGGGTGAAACCGTGATGAATGGCATTCTCGACGGCCCCGGCCGTATTTGCTTTAGGGGTCATGAACAAGCCATATCTGACACTTTCAGGCAAACCTGAAACATCGTTATAGCACTTAATACCTTCCACATCATCCATATTCGGGTTTACCGGATATATATCATAGCCTTTGGCAAGAAGTTCTTTAAAGACATTCCGGCTAAATTTTTTGGGATCACGGGAAAGCCCGATAAAAGCAAATTTCTTCGGTTGAAGAAATTCATCAATGATTTTTAACCTGTTTTTCGCCATGGCTTTTTTGATTTGGTTGTGTTTAATAATGGTTGAAATTGTTGAACTTATTCAAGGATAATGCTTTTCTGACCCTGAATAATTTTAATGATATTATTACCACTTCAAAGATAGTAACTTCACTCAGGTTTTGAACAAATCAACTATCTCATTGTTTCAATAGAAATTTAACACTAATAAAATGAAGACACTTATAATTATTTCTGCTATAATTCTCACTTCCTCTCTGGTAAATTCTCAAAGTACAGGTAAAAAGACTTTTTACGATTTTACCGTAACGACAATCGATGGCAAGGAGTTTCCACTATCACAACTTAAAGGAAAGAAGGTTCTCGTTGTCAACACAGCCTCAAAATGCGGATATACCCCGCAATACGAGGATCTGCAAAAACTTTTTGAAACCTATGGCAGGGATAATTTTACTGTAATTGGTTTTCCGGCAAATAATTTCATGAGTCAGGAGCCTGGCACAAATGAAGAGATTAAGCAATTCTGCAGCTCAAAATATTCTGTTACTTTCCCGTTGATGTCGAAGATCTCGGTTAAGGGAAGCGATATCGCTCCGGTATACAGTTGGTTGACTTCAAAGGCAGAGAATGGAGTTATGGATGCGCCGGTGAAATGGAATTTTCAGAAATTCATGATCGATGAAAACGGTAACCTGATTGGTATGGCACCTTCAGGAGATAATCCCCTATCAGAAAAGATTGTGAACTGGATCAAGGAAAAATGACTGAAATGTTTATTAAAAAAGGTTTCCAACCCTCGGGTTGGAAACCTTTTTTGTTATCTTGCAAGCCACTTATCATAATAAGTCTCCCATGAATATAGAAGCCTTTTTTAAAGTTACGTACGGCCTTTACCTTGTTTGCTCAAAAGACGGAAATAATTACAACGGCCATATTTCTAACACAGTTTTCCAGGTAACTGCAGATCCACCGAAATTTGTGGTTGCTTCACATAAAAATAATCTGACAACGAGTTATATTGAAAAGAGCAATCTATTTTCCGTTTCTATTCTTCAACAGGATGTCGATCTCGATTTTATAGGACCATGGGGTTTTAAATCCGGAAAAAATGCAGATAAATTCACGGCAACATCTTACAAAATAGGCAAAACAGGCGTTCCTATCGTTCTTGACAAGTCTATAGCTTACCTTGAATGTGAAGTCATTGAAAAAATTGATACCGGCACGCATATTCTCTTCATTGGACGGGTAGTAGATGCTGAAATCCTTGACAATGAGTCCAAACCATTGACATACACCTATTACAGAGAGGTGATAAAAGGACTGTCGCCTAAGAACTCCCCAACTTACACCGGCGACATCTTAGAAAAGAAAATTCATCAGGAGCCAGATATTCCAAAAGGAAAGCCTAAAAAGTACCAATGTTCAATTTGCGGATATATTTATGACCCGGAAGAAGGGGATTCTCATTCCGGAATTGTTCCAGGTACGGCTTTTGAAGATATCCCGGATGATTGGACCTGTCCCATTTGCGGAGTTTCTAAAAAAGACTTTTTCATGATTGATTGATCCTGCTTTAATCTGTTGCCATTATTCTAATCTCCGTCCTTCGGTTTAGGGCCCTGCCTTCTTCTGATCTATTGGAGCTTACCGGGCTGCCTTCTCCATAACCTTTGTAGGACAATCTGCCGGCAGCTATTCCATGATCCAGCAAATATCCATAAACAGCCCTGGCTCTTTTCATGCTCAACTCAATATTGTATTCTTTCGTCCCTTCATCATCCGTGTGCCCCCCAATCTCAATCATGACACTTGAATTATTGATCAGAAAACTGACAAGTTTATCAAGTTCGGCATAGGAAATGGCTTTTAACTGATACTGGTCTGTTTCATAGAAAATATTCCTCAGGATCATCGTATTGCCCACCGCAATTGGTTCCAACGGAATATCTTTCACCACCGGATCCCATCTTGATTTAATTTCTGACAATGGGAAATGTTCAGAATAAAAAAGATACCCATCGCACGAAACATTCAGTGCGTAATTCCTTTCACCGGGAAGGCAAACCAGGAATTCGCCGTTTTGTTTGTCAGACCTGGCTTCAACAATGGTAGAGCCCTGTACAATGTCTATCAGCTCAAACCTGGCTTCAAGCGGCTGCCCGCTGACCTGATCATACACTTTACCTTTCAAATAACTTACCGGCGTGGGCCTGATCTCCTCATATAAATCAAACATAAAAATATCATATCCTCCCTCCCCTTCCAGGCTGTTACTGGAGATAAAACCCAGGTTCCCTTCCGGGTTTACGACTATAATAAGTTCATCGGCTGAGCTATTGATTGGAAATCCCAGGTTTTCAGGCTGTGTCCATGCTCCGTTTTTAAATACTGACCTGTACAAATCGGCCCCTCCCAGTCCAGGGTGGCCAAAGGAAGAAAAATACAGTGTTGTATTGTCATAATGGATAAACGGGGCCATTTCGGCATCGGCAGTATTTATCGGGATTCCGAGGTTTACCGGTTTGATCCATCCCCCATCAGGCGTCATCTCCGTTTTCCATATATCGGAGCTTCCCAGGCTGCCCTTACGGTTACTGGCAAAGTATAATGTTTTACCATCGGGTGATATGGAAGGCTGCGCATCCCAAAGGTCGGAGTTAATATGAACTCCCATGTTCTTTGCTTTTGACCAGGTATCGCCTTTTTTCTCAGAATAATATAAATCACAACTACCATAGCTGTCAGGCCGGAAGCATGCGGTGAAGAAAAGTAACCTGCCATCAGGGGATATGCACAATGCGCCTGCATCATTTTCTTTTCCGGGCGGAAAATTCAATTGGATAGCATTCTCAGCCGTATCTCCGCTAAAGACTGCATAATAAAAATCTTCATTAAACTCTTTAAGATAGCTTGCATTCTTAATCCGCCTGGTAAAAAACAGCCCTGAACCATCCGCTGATAAGGCATTTATATATTCGTCTGCTGCTGTATTGATGCCTGTACCCAAATTTACCGGATTAAAGGAAACCGGATTACTGACCAGATTTTTTCTAAGCTGGGAAATACTGAGTTTTTTCTCAATGGTGCTTCTTAATTCTGGTCTAAGGTCAGTGTAACCAAGGAGTTTTTCATAATTATTGTACGCTTCATCATATCTCTCAAGTGTAAAAAGTGTATTGGCAAGGAGGTTATAAACCACTTCTTCCCCATCTGGGTTGAAATTAAGAGCTTTACGGTATTGATTGACAGCCTCAGCAAGCCTGCCTGTTTCTAAAAGGACATCGCCAAGCAAAATATAAGCTTCTGCCAGGGTTGAATCTGCTTTAATGGCTTTATACAACTCATTTTCACAATCTTCCCAATTGCCTGACTGAAAATCGGTCCTTGCTTTTTCAAAAGATTTCCACGCCTTTTTTGATTCACCTTCCTGACCTATGACGTCTTGAAAAGGAATGATGATGAAAAATATCATTACCGAAACAACCAGGGAAAAGAAATTGATCTTATGTAGTGATCGTTTTTTCACTAAAAATCCTATTAATAAGGCTAACGAAATGCTATTCCACCCTTTCAGGGAATATGAATAAACTTATGCGTTTGCAGTGAAATATTCCAATCCGGATGTGCTTTAACATAATCAACGATCAAAGGGAGGATTTGATTATGTTTACTCCATTCGGGTTGTAAAAAAAGATGACAGCCGGATTGTGCTTTTTCCGCATTCAATTCTGCCCAGCGAAAATCGCTTTCCTGGCTGATGATCACTTTTATCTCATGTGCCTGATGAAAATATTCCAGTAAAGGTAAAGATCCTTTTTTTGGTGACAGGCAAATCCAGTCCCATGTACCGGTAAGTTTTCTTACCCCGGCAGTTTCCAGGAAAGTTTTAACTTTTCTTTGCTTTAATTCGCTGCAAAGATAGTCCAGGTTATAAAGAACCGGTTCGCCTCCAGTCACTACGACTGCCCTGGCAGGATGCTGTAATACTTTTTGTACGATGTTATCGGTGAGTGTTAAAGGGTGAAGGTTTGCATCCCATGACTCCTTCACATCGCACCACCAGCAGCCCATGTCGCAGCCGCCCAATCGGATAAAATAAGCGGCTTTACCTGTATTGAATCCTTCTCCCTGGATAGTATAAAAATCTTCCATCAGCGGAAGCAGCCTTCCCTGGTCAAAGAGGATTTTTTGTTCTTCAGGCATATATTTCTTTTTTAGCTGCCTTGATGGTATTTAAAAGCAGCGAGACGATTGTCATTACACCCACCCCTCCCGGCACGGGTGTGATCATAGAGGCTTTTTTCGAGACCTCATCAAATTTCACATCGCCAATCAGCCGGTAACCAGATTCTGTGGCATCAGATGGGATCCTGTGGATGCCAACATCAATAACCACTGCACCTTCCTTGACCATATCGGCTGTTACAAAAGCCGGCTGGCCTATGGCAGAAATAAGGATATCGGCTTCAACAGTAATTTTATTCAGGTTTTGTGTCTTGCTATGGCAAATCGTAACTGTTGCATTTCCGGGATAAGATTTTCTTGACATCAGGATGGCTAAGGGGGTGCCTACAATATTACTTCTTCCAAGAATTACGCAATTCTTACCTTCTGTTTGAACCTTATAATATTCGAGGAGTTTCATAATTCCAAAAGGTGTTGCAGGAAGATATGCGGGTAAACCCTGAACCATTCTGCCAATATTGATAGGGTGAAAACCATCGACATCCTTTTCAGGCCAGACCTTTTGAATGATTTTACCGGCGTTGATATGGGAAGGCAAAGGGAGTTGAACGATAAGGCCATGAACTTCCGGGTCATTATTGATGAAATCAATCATTGCCAGGAGCTCTTTTTCACTGATTGAGGCGGATTGCCTGTATATTGAAGAGACAATCCCCACTTCATGGCAGGCTTTTTCTTTATTCCTGACATAAGTCTGACTGGCAGGATCTTCACCCACCAAAATAGCTGCCAGGTGGGGATCTACACCCGATTTGATCAGGCGGGAAGCTTCCTGTTTCAGCTCAAGCTTAATTTTTTCTGCGACCAGTTTTCCATCTATTAATTTCATCAACAATCAATTAACTAATTATCAATCTGAAATTTTCACACATTACCTTTTGGGGGCACCCTTCATATTTTGCATAGCCCTCATCATGTTTTTCCCTTTTTCTCCTGACATCATTTTCATCATTTTGCTGGTTTCGTAGAACTGTTTGATCAGCCTGTTGACTTCCTGAATATCATTACCACTGCCACTTGCGATCCTTTTCCTTCTTGAACCATTTAAAAGTTTGGGATTTTCTCTTTCCCGGGGTGTCATCGACTGGATGATGGCTTCAATACCTTTGAAAGCATTATCATCAATATCAATATTACGAAGGGCCTTGCCCATTCCAGGTATCATGCTCATCAGGTCTTTCACATTACCCATTTTTTTGATCTGCTTGATCTGGGTAATGAAGTCGTTGAAATTAAATTCATCCCGGGCAATTTTTTTCTGCAACTGGCGTGCTTCTTCTTCATTGAATTGCTCCTGGGCCCGCTCAACCAATGATACGATATCGCCCATGCCGAGAATCCTGTCGGCCATACGAGCCGGATAAAAAATATCAATGGCATCAATTTTTTCACCGATACCAACGAACTTGATGGGTTTATTCACAACCGCGCGAATGGTCAATGCAGCACCACCCCGGGTATCGCCATCAAGTTTAGTAAGGATCACACCATCATAATCAAGACGATCATTGAAAGTCTTGGCTGTATTAACTGCGTCCTGGCCGGTCATAGAATCAACCACAAAAAGGGTTTCATGAGGCTGAACCGCATTTTTAATAGCTGAGATCTCACGCATCATATCTTCATCGATCGCCAATCGCCCGGCCGTATCTATGATCAATACATTATAATTCTTATCCTTTGCATATTGCTGTGCCCGCCTGGCAATCTGCACCGGGTCCTTGTTATCGTCTTCCGTGTAAACCTCTACGTCAATCTGGCCACCAAGCACTTTAAGCTGTTCAATAGCAGCAGGACGATAAACGTCGCATGCAACTAATAAGACCTGCCTCCCTTTTTTTGATTTGAGGTAATGAGCCAGTTTTGCTGAAAAAGTGGTTTTCCCGGAACCCTGGAGCCCTGCCATCAGAATTACAGCAGGTTTCCCCTGGATGTTAAGTTCGACCTGGCTGCTGCCCATTAATTCAGCCATCTTATCATGCACGATCTTAACCATTACTTGCCCCGGAGAGACAGAGGTCAGGATTTTCTGGCCTAAAGCTTCTTGTTTGACCTGGTCTGCAAAGTCTTTGGCTATTTTATAGCTGACGTCAGCATCCAAGAGGGCTTTACGAACTTCTTTCAAAGTTTCCGCGACATTAATTTCAGTGATGTGCCCTTGTCCTTTCAGTATCCTGAACGATCGTTCCAGTTTATCAGATAGTCCTTCAAACATAAATTAGTTTTCCTTTTAATATTTACAGGTTTGCAAAAGTACAAAAATAAAAAACCCCACAAGCAGTCTGCCCGTGAGGTTTTATGGGTGCACGAAGGGTCTCGAACCCTCGACCTTCGGAACCACAATCCGACGCTCTAACCAACTGAGCTACGCGCACCGTTTAAAAAGCGGATGCAAAGATATTAAAAAAATAAAAAAGTCAGAAAGACAGTCTTATATTTGTTTCAGCTATCAGCTACATTTATTTGATTAATATCTATTGAGGTATGAATATCTTTCTCCGGAAAAAAAATGAATATACTTCCGGTTCCTTATCCCGGGAAGCCTGGAGAAAATTTCTCAGGAATAAGCTTTCACTGTTTGCCCTGATATATATTATCCTCTCAGCCATTGTTGCCTGCCTGGGCTACCTGATCACTCCTGACAGTACACCAATGGCTAACCGGCAAACCCTTGAACTATCAACAAAAAAACCTGGTTTCAACATCATGATGTTGAAAATATTAAAAGAGGAAGATGTACCTCATAAGGGGATATTCCACCGGATGCTCTTCGGAGAGCGAAGTAAGTTTCAATTTTTGCCTATTCAAAGCTATAATTATAAAAATGGGCTATTAACAATACAAGAGTACTCAGGTGAGGATGGAGTCCCGGGACCTGAACGAACATTCCTGTTAGATCAAAACCAATTGAAGGGCCAATTAATTCTAAAAAGGTTTTTACTGGGAACTGATCAGTTTGGAAGGGATATTCTAAGTCGCCTGATGATTGGATCAAGGGTGAGTCTTGCTGTGGGATTGATATCAGTAGTAATATCTTTACTGATAGGAATTACCGTTGGCTCACTCGGTGGATTCTTCAGAGGATGGATCGACCAATTTGTGGTTTGGCTAATAAATGTTGTCTGGTCAATTCCAACCCTTTTACTGGTGATTGCCATCACCTTTGCTCTTGGAAAAGGATTCTGGCAGGTTTTTATAGCAGTAGGATTTACCATGTGGGTTGAAGTTGCACGGGTGACCCGTGGTCAGATACTTGCCATCAGGGAAAAAGAATTTGTAGAAGCGGCGAAAGCATTGGGGTTTTCAAATTTCCGCATTATTTTCAGGCATATACTTCCCAACATTATGGGGCCGATCATTGTAATTTCCGCTGCAAATTTTGCATCTGCGATACTCATTGAAGCTGGATTGAGCTTCCTTGGCATTGGCGTTCAGCCTCCTATGCCCTCCTGGGGCAGCATGATCCGGGAGAATTATGCTTATCTCATTCTCAATGCTGCCCATCTTGCTATTTTACCAGGTTTGGCCATAATGTTGACGGTACTTTCATTTATGGTGACCGGAAATGGACTGAGAGACGCCCTTGACGTCAAAAAACATGAAACTGTTCAACCTTAAAAGTTTTCCCGGTGTCTCCTTTTAAGCTCCGGCCTCCAATCGTTATAGCAGGCACCTTTTGAAGAGAATGGGTTCTTCCCGTAATTCCTCAGATTTATTTTGTAGGAAACATAAATATCTGAACCTGTAAAGGTACTGATGCTGAAAAAACTTCCTAAATGATCAGTCCCGACAGTTAATCCTTCCAATCTTACTGAAAGTCCTATCCTGGGGTACTTAAAATCGTACAGTACCACAGGTATATTGATTTCCAGGAACCTGCTCTCGAACCTGGGAGTAAAGGTCAATACAAACGGCCTTTCAATCATAGGGGATATATATACGGCTGGAATGATCAATGTGCTGTTTAGAAACCACCTGTCAGTCAAATGATAGTCGATCTGGACGCTGATGGTTGCAGGCAAATATATTCTGAATCGGTTTCCCCGTAAGGATGCACCCGGGTCGCCGTAAAATAGCTCACTGGTAACATCAAGTTCATCCCTGATGTTATCATATTCCAGTTCATTTATCCTTATCAAATTATTATGAACATTTTCATAAACATGTTTTTCGGCATTTTTAGTAAAGTTCACCCACCCTATATCGAGTATTGAAACCCCGATCTTCAATTTATAATCTTCAAACCTTTTTATATATAAATTATCAGGAAACTTTTTCTGATAGGGTATTTCCCTATATTGCCAGGTAATGCCAAGGTCCATTCCCCAGCCGGAACCCCTGATCAGGGGATTAAAAAAATCCACGTCATTATTTTCATAATTCAATGGTAAGGATATGCCTAATTCGCCGTTCAGCAACTCAACGTTTAATATGCTATCATTATAAGCGATATACCTGGTGTCACCTCCTGACAAATATGCACCACTGTGGCCAAATACAGGTCCTATAGAAATTCCTGCAGACCAATGATTGTTGTAGCTGCGATTTAAAATAGTTGCGTAACTGAAGATCACTTCCCACCAGGCCATGGATGCCATATCATAGTTATCCTGGATATAGTACTGGTTTTGCTGTGGTTTGAAATCCATACCGTAGTAAGAAAAATTTGCCATATCACGAGGCACCCGGCGGATAGAAGACATCACCCGGAAGCCCGTCCTGACAGCAAACACATGGTCGTTGTAAGAAAACATGACAGAAGGCCCTATGATCCTGGCATTGACAAAAATGTTCTTTAGTGATTTATCCACGTAATAGGAATATACGTTTCTTTCCCCACGGCCGTAAGGTTTCGGGAAAAAATGAAAATCATAAACCCCATTAAAAAGTTTTATTAAACTCGATTTTTTTGATGGAAAATACAGATAATTGTTCTCGGCAAAAGCGTTAATAGCAAAAAGGTTGATATCCGATTTTAACTTGGTATTGGCCATTGAGGAAGGATTCATGATAGTACCTGTTGAACCGGCATAATTACCATTTACCAGACCCAGAGATAATTGTGAATAAGTTCCCTGGGAGAAGTACACCATCAAACCTATCCAAAAGATTCTCTTCATTCCCTAAAAATGACAAATCAGGATTTAAAATTTCTATTCATCCATGAAGGAAACATTAGTAATATAGTTATGGAACAAAATTAATTGCAGAGATACCAGGAAAACGAAAGAATGATATCAGATATCAACACCTGCATGTTTATCGTCTTTTCCGGATTCCATATTCTTCATTTTCGCAAGGCACACTGCGGCTAAACCTTCCGCAATTACCTTTCCTGAAATTGATTTTTACAGCTACATAAAAATCAAGTCCGGTAAAGTTATTTACACCAAACAATCCAAACAGATCATCGGAGCCAAAAGTCAGAAAATGATACCTGACAGATACACCAACTCTGAAATGATGATAATCGTAAAGCGATAAGGGTAAAGAAAATTCAAGGTGAGGGGTTTCATAACGTGGAATGAGAGCGACCTGGGCCGGGCGACGTATAAATGATTTGCCTAATCTGATCGGATAAATGAAGACTGCTCCGGCATACCAGTTTCGGTATACCTTGTAATCTCCCTGAATACTGAAGGCTGCTGGTAAATAGACCCGGATTTTGCTATCTACGAGTGATGAATCTGGATCTCCGTAAAAAACCTGACTCAATGTCCTTGACAATTCGTTAAAGTTATAGTAATTCAGTGTGTCTATATTGATCCAATACTTGCTGACATTCTCAAAAGACTGGAGCTGGGCGTTTTTCTTGAAGTTAACATATCCGAAATCAAGAAGAGATACACCGATTTTATAGGAATAGTCGATATACCTTTGTGTGCAAAGCTTGCTTATCCTTTTATTCTGATAGCTCAAAATCTTATGCTGGTAAGTAATACCAAGGTCTACGCCAAATCCCCCACCTTTGATCAATGGCCCATTATTGGGGAAATCATTATTATCATAGTCTAATGGAATGGAATAACCCACTTCAGCATTCAGATTTTTAATGTTTATTGTCGTGTCATTGAGCACCATATAATCCAGATCATTTGCCCGCAAATACCCTCCGGCAATAGCAAAAAGCCGCTTCACCGTAATTCCGGCCGACCAGTCATCCAGGCTGAGCTTCCGGAATGCATAAGCATATGACAGGCCGATTTCTCCCATGACAAGGGCCGTGGATCCAAAGTTGCTGCTGGTAAAGTTTTTATTATGCTGAGGTGTATAATCAAGACCATAATATCCAAAATTAGCAATATCGTAAGGGATCCCGTATGCCGAACCCAGCGCTCTTGCCCCGGTATGCAGAGCAAATGCATGACGTCCCATGGCAATCATAAAGGAAGGTCCCTTGATCTGTTCGCTGGAATAAATAAACTTATTATTTTTTCCCGTGTAACGGTCAAATGGCATTTCGTCGGGCCCATATTTTGGAAATTTGGGCTCACTGCTGATGATGCTAAAAAGAGCATAATCCTTTTGATGGATATAGGCATAATTATTTTCAAGGAAAACACCTGCTGTTGCAACATTAATATCCATATAAAGTTTGGAAGTAATAATGGAACTAGGATTGAGGAGTACTCCCGTTGAACCGGCGTAGTTACTCGCAGTGATACCCCACATCTCCTGAGATTGAATGAGAATAGCCAGAGAAAAGAAAATAGCAAATAAAGTGCTTCGCAGTATTATCCACCTGGAATGTTGCATCTTATAGTTAATCCTGATAATACTAGTTATCCCAGAAATTTTAAAATGACAAAAATATGCTTTTCAATCTACAGTCCTTCTTAATTTTCTAAAAACGCAGAATATATATTCTATAGTATGGAATACCAATAATTTACAAAGCAGCATAAATTTAATTTAAATGTATTATAAATAATTTGAATGATTTGAAACTCAGAACTCAGAACTCAGAACTTCGTATATTTGCACCCCGGCAGTAATTGTTAACACGCGGATGTGGCGTAATTGGTAGCCGCGCCAGACTTAGGATCTGGTGCCGAAAGGCGTGGGGGTTCGAGTCCCTTCATCCGCACAGCTTTGTATACTGAAACATAACCCATTTATCAAAACCAAGCATGCAAATTACAAAGGAAGAAACCGGATCGTTGACTGCTTCAGTCAAGTTGCTGATCAGGAAAGAGGATTATGAGGATAAAGTCATTAAGACGTTGAAGGATTATCAGCGTAAAACCAATATGCCTGGCTTCCGACCCGGAAAAGTGCCATTTGGCTTAGTTTCTAAAATGTACCGGAAAGGCGTTTTGCTGGATGAAATAAACCATCTGTTGGCAGAGAACTTACAGAATTATGTTGAGAAAAATAAACTGAAACTCATCGGGAATCCATTACCAAATAAGGAAAAAGCAGCCTCACTTGACCTGGATAACCAATCTGAATTCGAATTTTATTTTGATATTGGCCTGGCCCCGGAATTTAACCTGTATCTGTCTGAAGACATTTCAGTTGACTATTTAAAGATTACTGCCACTGAACAAATGATCGATGAGCATGTAAATGATTTGCGGCATCGCTCTAAAAACCATGTACATACTGAAGAACAGCCAGCTGAAGAACATCAACACGAAGAACTTCCTGAACTGGATGAATCTTTTTTCAAACACGTTTTTCCCGGAGAAGAAATAAAAGACGAAAGTGCTTTCAGGGCAAAGATCAGGGAAGCAATCGAACGTTCCTTAATAAAAGAAAGTGAGCGATACTTCCTCAATACGGTTATAGAAAAACTGGTGAAAGAAACCGGGATTGAGTTACCTGATGATTTTATCATGAAAATGATCAGGGAAAATGAAGAGCAAAAGCTCAGCGATGAAGAAATTAAAAATCAATATGATAATTTTGCCAGATCGATCAGGTGGCAACTTATCGAATCGCGAATCATCCAGGATTACAACCTCAGGGTTGAAGAACATGAAATGAGAAACGTGGTGAAAAGTTACTTCACCGGCCATTTAGCAACTGCAAAAGAAAATCCTGAACAAGACGAGAGATTGAACAAGATTGTCGATTCCGTGTTAAGCAATAAAGAAGAATCTAACCGTCTGCATGACCAGCTATTCGATCAGAAGTTGCTCGACTTTTTTAAAAGCAGGCTAAAGTTGAAAAATAAAGAAGTGGATTATGACGAATTTGTAAAAATGGTTACCCAAAAGAAAGTTTAATATGAAAGAAAACGAATTTCGCAAATATGCGGTCAAGCACCGCGGATTAAATGGGCTTACCGTCGACCAGTACAGTTCAATGGTTGGAAACTATATTTCCCCTACCATCATTGAGGAAAGGCAGCTAAACATTGTTACCATGGATGTTTTTTCCAGACTGATGATGGACCGGATAATTTTCCTTGGCGTTCATATCGATGATTATGTTGCAAACATCATACAGGCTCAGCTCTTATTCCTCGAGTCTGTTGATTCATCAAAGGATATTCAGATTTATCTGAACACCCCGGGAGGCATGGTTTATGCCGGTTTAGGCATCTATGACACCATGCAGTATATCGCACCTGACATTGCAACCATCTGCACAGGGATGGCCGCTTCCATGGGTGCTGTAATCCTTTGTTCCGGTGCAAAAGGAAAAAGGACCGCACTTAAACATTCCCGTATCCTGATCCACCAGCCCATGGGCGGAGCATCAGGGCAAGCTTCAGATATTGAGATCACAGCCAAGGAAATGCAGAAGATCAAAAAAGAATTATATGAGATCATATCCATTCACACCGGCAAGGAGTATAAAAAAATCTGGAAAGATGCTGACCGTGATTACTGGATGAATGCAGAAGAGGCACGTGAATATGGTATGATTGATGAAGTTCTGGAGAAAACAAAGCAAAAATCAAAATAAAATGCCAAGGGTTTCACAAAAATGTTCTTTCTGCGGACGCGACAGATCCGAAGTGAATATGCTTATTGCAGGCATTGACGCCCATATTTGCGATGCCTGCATTACACAGGCCCAGACTATCCTCAGTGAGGAATTTGTCCATCTTAAAAATGGCAAAGTCCCTGAAATTGAGCTTAAAACCCCTGCCGAAATTAAAAAATACCTCGACCAGTACGTGATCGGTCAGGAAGATGCAAAGCGCGTCCTTTCTGTCGCTGTTTACAACCATTATAAACGGATCATGCAATCCAAAGACGATGATGAGGTAGAGATTGAAAAGTCGAATATCATGATCGCAGGGGAAACAGGTACGGGTAAGACCTTACTGGCAAGAACCATCTCCAGGATGCTGAAAGTACCTTTTGCCATTGCCGATGCAACTGTTTTGACAGAAGCTGGTTATGTCGGCGAAGATGTGGAAAGCATTCTTACCCGTTTGCTGCAGACTGCCGATTATGATGTGGCTGCTGCAGAGCGCGGTATTGTATTCATTGATGAGATTGATAAAATTGCCCGAAAGGGTGATAATCCCTCGATAACCCGTGATGTATCAGGCGAAGGTGTTCAGCAAGCACTGCTCAAGTTGCTTGAAGGAGCTATTATTAATGTCCCTCCCCAGGGAGGAAGAAAACATCCTGAGCAAAAATTCATCCAGGTAAATACGCAAAATATACTATTTATATCAGGCGGCGCTTTTAATTCGATCGACCGGATCATTGCTTCCAGGCTCAGGACTAACATTATTGGATATCAATCAAAGGATCAGGAGGCATTTGACCGGGAGAACATGTTGCAGTACATCTCCCCTTCTGATATCAAAAAATTTGGGATGATACCTGAGATTGTAGGCCGTTTCCCGGTTTTGACATACCTCATACCACTTGACCATAATACCCTCAAGCGGATATTGACTGAACCTAAAAATGCCCTCATTAAACAATTCACAAAGTTATTCAGGATGGATAACATCGATTTGGTATTTGAAGATGATGCTCTTGAATTTATTGTTGAAAAAGCCACAGAACATAAATTAGGCGCCAGGGGCCTGCGATCCATTATCGAAGCAATCCTCACTGACGCTATGTTCGAGCTTCCATCAAAGGGAAAGACCAAATCCTTGAAAATAACCTGTAAATACGCTGAACAGAAATTCGGCAAATCTGGTTTATCCCGGCTTAAAGTGGCCTGATTCATGGGCTGGCATAATTATTGGACTCCGGCAGCAAATATATGCTGAGATTTTTTTTAATAGCTGTTTCCCTATTTATTTCAATTCTTGCCTTATCCCAGGAACAAGATGGTATTATTGTTTATGGAAAAATAGTAGATGGTGATACTATTGCCGTCATACCTCTCAGGGAAGTGAATATTTTTTCATGGAAAATGCTTGATAATAAAGAAGAAAGAAAGCTAACCAGGTTGATGAAAAACGTCAAGATCGTTTACCCCTATGCACGGCTGGCAGGGATTAAACTGGTAGAGTACGAGGAAGTTCTTTCACAAGCGCCAGACGATCAGGCAAGAAGAAAGATTATGAAAAAGCTTGAAGAAGAGCTTAAGGCTGAATATGGTCAGGAATTGAGAGATTTGACGGTCACACAGGGCAAAATTTTGTTGAAATTGATTGATCGGGAGACCGGTGAATCCTCTTATAACCTGGTTACTGAGTTCAGGGGAGAATTCAGGGCTGTTTTTTACCAGGCATTTGCCCGGCTTTTTGGCTTGAATATGAAGCTTAAATATGATCCGGAAGGTGAAGACCGTGATATTGAATATATCGTAAAGATGATTGAGAGCGGTCAATTGTAATGCCGGGGTATTTTTTCACTTTCCCCTTCCCTGTAACACAATCAATACTGTATAGATCAGGATTTTAAAATCCATGGCCAGTGACATGTTCTCAATATATAGCAGGTCGTATTTTAACCGTTCAACCATCTGTTCGATATTTTCAGCGTACCCGTATTTCACCTGTCCCCAGGAAGTTATTCCCGGTTTTATTTTAAAAAGCAGCCTGTATTCCGGCGCTATTTCAACAATCTGGTCTATATAAAACTGGCGTTCAGGACGGTATCCGACAAGAGACATATCTCCCTTCAAAACAGAAAAAAACTGTGGGATTTCATCGAGCCTGACTTTTCTGAGATACCTGCCAAACCGAGTGATGCGGTCATCATTCTTTGTAGCTAATTGCGGTCCGTCTTTTTCAGCATCAGAAAACATTGACCTGAATTTGTGCATCTTAAAAGTATGGTCATGAATGCCAACTCTTTTCTGAGAGTAAATAACTGGTCCTCTTGAACTGAATTTGACGCCGACAGCAACAAAGACGAAAACAGGAAAAAGTAGTGTGAGAGCAATTAAAGCTGCCACTATGTCGATCAACCGCTTCATTGATTGCTGCCACGGTGGCATGAGATCCTGGGAAATCTGGATTAGCGGATACTGCCAGATTGAAGACATCTTTACCATCCCCATCAGGTAATCCTGCATATCCGGGATAATTTTGATAACTACTTCAGCTTCCTCAAGAATAGTCAGGATATTTTTAATAGTCTCCCTTTCCGATCTTTCAATGGCAAGAATTACTTCTTCTACATTATAATCCTGAATGATCTGTTTCAGGTCCTGGAGTTTTCCCAGGTGAGGCAGGTATTTACCAATCTTGTATTTCTCATATCCAACAACATTGACAAAACCAGTAAACTTATTGCCTGATGGCATGACCTGTCTTTCTATCTCTTCATAAATCTTGATCGCATTGCCATTGCTTCCAACGATGATAGTATTAAAGCCCAGTTCCCTCCGGTGAATTTTTCTGACGGTTCCGGTGGTAATGATCAGCCTGAATGTGTAAGTCAGGCCAAAATGAAACAGGTACAAGAAAACAAATAATTGATAGTAAGATTTATACGTAATTATAACGTCATCAAGGATCAAAGCGAAGAAAATGATTATTACCCCGACCAATGAAATGAAGGATGTCTGGCTAAGTTCCTTCAGCCTTGATTTCCGGAAAATCTTATTGACATTGTATGTTCCAAGTATAATATACAAGATGATCCAGAAAAAAGGAACGATAAGGCTGCCAAGATAGAAATTCCTGTCTTTAAAAATATCCGACAAGTGATCCAGGACGGTAGGTTCAATAGAGAATTTCCTGTAAATGAAGAACAATGACCATGCTAACATAGCAGCCAGCACATCAGCAACCAAATACTTAAAAACCTGTAACTTTTTGTTCATTAAAGATTTGGTCTGGTTACCAGTTTAATGTTATCGAGCATGATAAACCCATTGCCGGTCAAGTCAACCATTTGTGCCTCCATGTATATTTTATAATTCACAGCATCAATAGTTTCATTAACAATCGGTGTGAAATTAACATAAATTTTATTCCAGTCATCAGATGGATTAATAATAAGGAAAGGCCTTTCCTCGATAGTATTATCCATTAACTCAATATAAACTCCGACAACAAATGGAATATTGTTCCGGTAGTTTAGTTCAAGAAAAATAAAGTCACCCCTGTCAATCACAAACCCTTCGCCATTCCCGTCGTCAGAAACCAATTGCAGGTATTTTCTGTTGTCATCCAGGTAGCTGATCCCGGAATATTGAGAAAATTCATCGATAAATGCTCCTTGCCCACCTGCCGGCTCGGTACGAATGATCCCGGTATCGCTGTCTTTTGATTTCACTATAGCGAGGCTTGCATCCTCAAAATCCTCCATCCAGACAAACTCTGCATTGCTAAAGTATGAAGCCGTGCCGGAAGCGGTAACGATACTATCAATAATAAAATTAAAATCGCTGATAATGACAGGTTCTATACAAGGATAAGGTGCACGGGTTTCGGAAATCCCATTAAGCTGGATCCCGGGCCTTATCTCGAGTTTATGCTTCCCTTCAACAAGCACCGGGATTGTAAATGGCATTTCAAATCCACCGACTAAATCATCATCAACATAAATCCATGCATCGACAAATTTTTGATTATTTGTGCCTTGCACGGCATTATCAGTAGAAAATTCTAATGAATCAATTCTTAAGTAGGAAGGAATAGTCTGATCACCTTCAAATTTATCACATCCCATCAGAAAAAGTGCTGCCATTATTAACGGGAACCAACAGTAAGAAGGCAAATTTACGGCTATCTTCAGGCAGGGAGATTTCATTGATTATAGTCAGGCTTTAAAAACGACCGGGATTTCTATTTATTGCTATAAAATAAAGAGATGGTGTAGAATTAAAGTGCCATTCCGGTTGGTAATTCCTGCATTTTCCCCAGGATCTGATAAGCTACATTCAGGGCATCGTAACCATCATTGATGGTAACAGGCGGTGTAGTATTATTAACAATAGCATGATAGAAACTTTCCAGTTCTTTTTTTATAGCATTCAGATTAATAATTTCCGGTTTCTCAACGGATATCTGTTTCTTTCCTCTTTTTTCTCCAAGGTCTATGATCATTGCTAACGGATCGGCATTTATTTCCGGTGGATCGGAAATACGGATAATTTCTACATCTTTTTTCAGAAAATCAACTGCCACATATGCATCACGTTGAAAGAAACGGGCTTTTCTCATGTTTTTCATGGAAATCCGGCTTGCAGTCAGATTTGCCACACAACCATTGTCAAATTCGATCCTGGCATTTGCTATATCCGGTGTATCACTGACAACAGCCACCCCACTGGCGAAAATTCTCTTAATACCCGACTTAACCACGCTCAGGACAATATCGATGTCATGAATCATCAGGTCGAGAATAACCGGTACGTCAGTCCCTCTCGGGTTGAATTGCGCCAGTCTGTGAGCTTCAATAAACATCGGCTTGTTGATATAGGGCTGCGCGGCAAGAAAAGCAGGGTTAAAACGCTCAACATGACCTACCTGGACTTTAACGTTTGCCTCATCAGCAAATACCATGAGCTGCCTCGCCTTTTCCGGCGTGGTAACCACTGGTTTCTCGATAAAAACATGACGGGCTTTTTTTAAAGCCCTTGATGCACAGTCGAAATGGGAAATCGTCGGGGTCACTATGTCTACTAAATCCACTGCGTCTATCAGTTCATCAATACTTGGATAATGCTTAACACCGAATTCCTTTCCGACCTGGGAGGCCGTTTTCTCATCAGCATCATAAAATCCCATCAATTCGTATTCTTTTATTTCAAGGATACATTTAATATGGATCTTTCCTAAATGACCGGCCCCAAGCACTCCTATTTTCAGCATAAATAATATATTTTGTGCAAAAGTAATTTTTTTGGCTTAAAACATCACACCATTCGCGTGTCATCTTAATGCAGTATTTATTATTTTCGCTGCCGTTACCAATCATCACTAACGAGTTGTTAACTGCAGGGTATGGTTCAGGATTCATTCCGGCATAAAGGATTAAGGAAAAAACTGGTCGAAACGCTCCGTCAAAAGGGAATTACCGATGCAAATGTTTTGCAGGCTATCAATCGCGTTCCCAGGCACCTCTTCCTTGATTCCTCCTTTCTTGAATATGCTTATCAGGATAAAGCTTTTCCTATCGGATCCGGCCAGACCATATCACAACCATTCACGGTTGCTTATCAGACGCAATTACTCCATGTCCTGCAGGATGATAAAGTCCTCGAAATAGGTACCGGGTCCGGGTATCAATCCTGTGTCCTGCTTGAAATGGGAGCAAAAGTATTCACCATCGAACGGCAGAAAAAGCTGTTTGAAAAAACTAAATCCTTTCTTCCCACCATAGGATATAATCCTAAAATGTTTTACGGAGATGGCTATAAAGGATTGCCCCCTTACGCACCTTTCGACAAGATCATTATCACAGCGGCCGCTCCCGAAATTCCACAGGAACTGATTACCCAACTGAAAGTCGGCGGCATCCTTGTTATTCCTGTTGGTCCCATGGATGTGCAAACTATGGTGACCATTCAAAAAATCAGCTCAAATGAAATAATCCGGCTGGAGCATGACAAGTTCCGGTTTGTGCCCATGCTGGGGAATAAAGCGAAAGACTGACCTGCTTTTTTTTTCTGATTGAGGATAGTTGAATTTAAATTTCGTTAATTTTTTGTTAATTGGATTGGCTGGTGTTTCCATCTGGTTTGAAATTGATAACTTTGAACCATCATGGAGATGAACGAAATATTGGATAAACTGCCGCATCACCTGATGCAACTTGTGATCGACCAGCCTTACAATGGGTATACTTCACAGGATCATGCAGCCTGGCGTTATGTCATGCGTCAGAATGTGCGTTACCTGGGCAGGGTTGCGCATGGCTCGTATCTCGACGGATTGAAACAAACCGGTATCTCTATCGACCAAATCCCTCACATGTATGGGATGAACCGGATTTTGAAGGAGATAGGCTGGGCTGCAGTGGCTGTGGATGGATTCATTCCCCCTGCAGCTTTCATGGAATTTCAGGCTTACAATGTATTGGTTATAGCAGCCGATATTCGTCCGATTGACCAGATTGAATACACTCCGGCGCCGGACATCATTCATGAGGCTGCCGGCCATGCGCCTATTATTGCCGATCCTGTGTATGCCGAATATCTCAGATTGTTTGGTTGGATTGGCTCTCGCGCATTTTCATCCGGAAGGGATTACGAAATCTATGAAGCTGTACGCCATCTGTCCATTCTGAAAGCTGATCCTTATACGTCTCTTGAAGCTATACTTCAGGCTGAAAAAGAGCTCGCCGAAGCAGAAGCCATACAGGAAGCGCCATCTGAAATGGCCCAGATCAGGAACCTGCATTGGTGGACCGTTGAATATGGCTTGATAGGAGACCTGAAAAATCCAAAAATTTATGGCGCCGGCCTGCTTTCCTCCATAGGTGAAAGCTATTCATCATTGCAACCGGAAGTTAAAAAGCTCCCCTATACTATTGAGGCCGTTAATTATAATTTTGACATCACGACACGCCAGCCGCAGCTTTTTGTCACACCTGATTTTCAACATCTCACAAATGTCCTTAATGAATACGCTGAAACTATGGCCTTGAATACCGGAGGAGTGGATGGCGTCATGAAAGCCATAGAATCGGGTTACACAGGCACCTGCGTTTATAGTTCCGGGTTGCAGGTTTCAGGCATTTTCCAGGAGTTAATCATTCACAGAAATTTGCCCGTATATATCCGGACTGAAGGGCCCACCCAACTTTGCTACAGTGACATACAATTGCCCGGGCAGGGAAAGGATTACCACAGCCACGGCTTCAGCTCACCGGTCGGAAAGCTTAAAAATTCTTCATCTCCACTTGAATCCCTTACAGACGGTGATCTGCAAGCGCTTGGCATAGCGAATGGAGAGAAAGTTTTACTTGAATTTGAATCAGGTGTTAAGGTTGAAGGCCGGTTAGACCATGTTCTCAGGAAGGAAGGGAAAATTCTGATCATGGTTTTCTCACAATGCCGGGTAACTTTCAGGGAGCGTGAATTGTTCAAGCCTTCATGGGGCACTTATGATATGGCCGTGGGAGAAAAGATCGTTTCAGCGTTTTCCGGCCCAGCCGACCCGTTCGCTTATGAGTTGGAATATCCGGTACCGAAAGAAAAGACGCATAAGATCGTTCATTCACAGAAGGCCCAAAGGCTTCATTTTCTATACCAGTTAATAAGAGACATACGGGAGAAAGATGTGATTCCTGATTCCCTTTCAGGGATATGGAGCGAGATAAAGCAGGATTATCCCGAAGAATGGCTGCTTCCGCTGGAAATTCTCGAGTTGGCAATGAGAAAAAAAGAATATCATTCTCTGGAAACTGAGATCAGGGATTACCTGATAAATGTAAAAGGTGCTGACCCTGAGCTTAAACGGTTAATCGAGAACGGAATGCTGGTTAGTAATAGTTCTGAGTTCTGAGTTCTAAGTTCTGAGTTCTGAGTTCTAAGTTTAGTTGACGAATGGCGTCTGGATTGACGTTATCAGGTGATCCAGAACTTTGGCATCTGGCGCGCCGGGTTAAAATGAAATTTTTGCGCAACCAGTACCGGATCGGAAATTCTGCTGAAAGGGTTCCGGTCATTTTGTTAAAGTGTTTTCAAACGCTGACAGGTCTTCGACGCTGCCAGGTTTGATTGGCAGCTGACCTGTCAGCGTTCGACGCAGGAGAACCTGACAGCGTCAGATATGATTTCGGCGAGGGCGGCCGATAACCAATAAATAACTAATTTTATGGCAGATAAAATTAACCATTGATCCTTCTACCAATGATTACCAAAGAATCAGCATTTCAAAAAATTTCAGAACTCGTTGAACGCTTTGAAGACCAATACTCTTCTTATATGAAGTCAGAATACAATGAAACGTTGACCCGACGTGACTTCATTGATCCTTTCTTCAAGGCATTAGGCTGGGATATGGACAACGAACAAGGTTATGCTGAAGCATACAGGGAAGTAATCCACGAGGATAGGTTGAAAATCGGAATTGCCACAAAAGCGCCGGATTATTCTTTCCGGCTGTCAGGTGGAAAGCGGCTTTTCTTTGTGGAAGCAAAAAAGCCTGGTGTATCTGTTAAAGACGAAATACAACCTGCATACCAGGTAAGGCGTTATGGTTGGAGTGCAAAACTTCCTATCAGCATTATAACAGACTTTGAGGAATTTTCCATTTACGACTGCACAGTGAAACCAAATCCGGCAGATAAAGCCTCTGTGGCCCGGATAGGCTATCTGACATTTCGCGATTACGCTGCTAAATTTGATTTTATCTGGGACACGTTCTCAAAAGAACGCGTGTTAAAGGGAAGTTTTGATAAGTTCGTTCAAAGTGATACCCCAAAAAAAGGAACGGCAACCGTTGATAAAGAGTTCCTGCAATCGCTTGATCGTTGGCGCACTTACCTGGCGACTTCCATCAGCTGGAATAACAAGGGACTTGACGAGGACGAAATTAATTTCGCCGTTCAGCAGACCATTGACCGTATCATTTTTCTCCGTATAGCAGAAGACAGAAGCGTTGAGCCTTATGGAAACCTGAAACACGCCCTCGGACATGGGGATTATTACCAGAATTTATTTGAGCAATTCCGCAAAGCAGACGAAAAGTACAATTCTGGGCTGTTTGATTTTAATAAAGACCGAATTTGTGAACACCTGAAAATTGATAATAAAATCTTTAAGACGCTTGTAAATGAATTGTACTACCCGGAATGTCCGTATGAGTTCTCTGTACTATCAGTTGAAATCCTGGGAAGTGCTTACGAGCAGTTCCTGGGAAAAGTCATACGGATTACCCCGGCCCATCATGCCAAAATCGAGGAAAAGCCTGAAGTCCGAAAGGCCGGAGGAGTATATTACACGCCTCAGTACATCGTGGAATACATTGTAAAGAATACGGTCGGGAAACTCATTGAAGGGAAGACACCAGCAGAAGTAGATAATATAAAAATAGTCGATCCTGCTTGCGGAAGCGGCAGTTTCCTAATTGGCGCGTATCAGTATCTGTTAGATTGGCACTTGAAGTATTATACCGAACACACTGCCCGCACAGAGAAGAGGAGACAAGGAGACAAGGAGATTAGACCTGACGGAAACCTCACCACTGCTGAAAAGAAAAGAATCCTACTGAACAACATTTATGGGGTAGATATTGACGTTAACGCGGTTGAAGTCACCAAACTGAGCCTTCTCCTGAAGTGCCTGGAAGGCGAAACAGAGGCTTCCATCCGGCAGCAATTCAGTTTATGGAATGAGCGGGTGCTGCCCACCCTTGATAATAATATAAAGAGCGGGAACAGTTTGATTGACACTGATTTTTACAGTGCAGAACTGGATTTCGGCATAGAAAAGAAGGTTAAACCGTTTAATTGGAATAATGCCTTTCCAGAAGTTTTTAAACAAGGAGGGTTTGATGCGGTTATTGGGAATCCGCCCTATATAAGAATTCAAAGTTTAGCTGAGAATTCACCTGGTCAAATCGATTATTTCAGTAGAAAATTCAAATCTGCTTCAAAAGGGAATTATGACATATATGTTATTTTCATTGAACAGGCTTTGAATATTGCTAATCCTACAGGTCGAATTGGATATATTTTACCACATAAATTTTTCACAGCCCAATATGGTGAGGGAATCCGACAAGTTCTATTGTTAAAAAATGCCATTGTAGAGATCATTCATTTTGGACATCAACAGGTCTTTAGTAATGCTACAACTTATACTTGTATTCTAACCCTTGCAAATCAGAATAATAGTAACGATTTTGATTTTTTAAGTGTTGATGATTTAAATCGCTGGAGAAATTCAGAAACGAAAACTGGTTCAAAAATATCATTTAGCAATTTATCGAATGATTCATGGAGCTTTATTGAAGGGAATTATCAAGAATTGTTCAATAAGCTTTCTTCAATAGAAACAAAGCTTGAAAATGTAACAAATAGAATCTTTCAAGGATTAAAAACTGGGGCGGACAAGGTCTTCATTTTAGTTAAAAAGCATGAAAGTATAAATCATAATACAGTTTTTTCCCCACAGTTGAACAAAGAAATACATCTTGAAGGTGATCTTCTTCACAAATTAATAAAAGGCGGAAACAGTAAAAGATTTCTTATCACCGATTCCGAACTTTTGGTTTTGTTTCCTTACATAAAGTCCCCTACCGGAAAGGTTATTTTAATTCAAGAAACCGATTTGAAAGAACAATATCCTTTGACATATTCTTACTTAAAAGAGAATAAGGCATTATTGAAATCTAGAGATAATGGCAAAATGGATTCCCCAACATGGTATGGATACAGCAGGAATCAAGCCCTTGATGTTATCTCAACTCCAAAAATATTTACTCCGGATCTTTCACCCAACGCTTCTTTCTCAATAGATTTTTCAGGAGAAGTATATTTTACTGGTGGTGTTGCTGGAGGTTATGGAATTAAAGTTAAGGAAGATATTTCTGAGAAATATTTACTTGGATTGCTCAATAGTAGCCTTCTTGATTGGTTTCTTAAAAAAATCTCAACCCAAATGAGAGGCGGTTGGTATAGTTTTGAATCTAAATACATCAAACATTTACCGATCAAGACTATTGATGCGAATGATAATGGCCAGGTTTCCTTGAAAAATGAAATTATAAAACTGGTTGACCAATTGTTAAAACTGAATGAAGAGGCAAAGGAAACCAAACTTCAAACCCAAATCGACCAGATAAAATCCAAGATCGACTATTGCGAAAACCGCATCAATGAGATTGTTTATCAATTATATGGGCTTACAGAGGAAGAAATCAAGATTGTTGAAGGTAATGTTTAAAAAATCAAAATATTTTTTGAATTGAAGGGGGATCATCATAGGAAATTTCTCCCGACTTTGACACTTGTTTGCCTTTTTTAACTATTTGAATTTCACAACTAATTGATATTCAGTGTACACAAAAATGGAATTCTTTTATTTTCAAAAAATGTAGTGGACACTTTATCAACAAA
>JALNZD010000023.1 GCA_023229505.1 Bacteroidales bacterium
CTCAACAAGGTTTACAGTCCTTATATCTGAGGATGAAGGTGTAAAAGTTAATAGAAACCGCCTTGGTACGATTAAGTATGCCGGGTGGTGTGGGGGGACAGCGGCGTGAGCCGCTTCCTACCCGATTTTTTCTTTTTTGGCGGAATGAACTATTTACTCAGGGACCAATTCCAATCATACAATAATAATCTGCTGGGCATTATAGAAGCTGCTATTGATTATAAATATTATATCATAGATTTTGGACAAACAGCCGAAATTGCAAAAACCAGGCTTGGTGGAGCAATGAGCGAAAGAAAAATGTTTTTATATCATAAAAATCCCGTGATTTTCGGATTGCTCAAACTATTCAAGAATCTAATGTCTTACTCGAAAACGAATGAAAAATGTCACGTTTTTAAAATTGAAAATTGATTCACAATTAAAAAAGACGCAGTGAAAGTATTATTTATCCGGCCGAAACCTTCACCTGACACCATAGGCTTACAGCATCTGATGATTGTTGAACCTTTGGAACTCGAAATATTAGCAACTCTTATCAAAGGGGAGCATGAGGTACGAATTGTTGACATGATACTCGAAGAAAGAAATATAAATTATTTCATTAACGACTTCAACCCTGATGCTATATGTGTTACCGGCTATATCACCCACATTCCGGTTATTATCCAATATTGTATAGCAGCAAAACTGATTAAAAAGAATATCATTACAATTGTGGGTGGTGTGCATGTTGAAAAATTCCCGGAAGATATTAATCATGAAGCTATTGATTATCGAGTGGTTAGAAATGCTACAAGATCATTTCCACAACTTTTTGATTTCCTTACCGGGAAATCGCATTTCCCCCCAGGAATATTGAAAACTGATGAGTTACTAGACGAAGACAACCTTCCTGAATATGATTTTTATAACCCTGTGCCAGAGCGCACCCTCACTGAGAAGTACAGGAGCAAATATTTTTATGTTTTTCATAACAAAGTGGCTTTAATTAAAGCATCGTTTGGCTGCCCCTATCATTGTAAATTTTGCTTCTGTAGGGTAATAACCGGAGATAAATACTATGCACGCCCGCTGAATGAGGTAATGGATGAAATATCCTCCATTAGAGAAAAGGAGATCTATATTGTAGATGATGATTTTCTGATCAGTGTAAGCCGCACTAAAGAATTGATCAGATTATTAAAAGAACGGGGGATTAAAAAAAAATATCTTGTGTATGGAAGAGCTGATTTTATCGCGGCAAATCATGAGCTGATAAAAGAATTTAAAGAGGTTGGCTTAAGAACAGTAATCGTAGGGCTCGAATCGTTTGAAGATATTGAACTAAATGACTTTAACAAACAAACTAACAGCAATACGAACAAGCTGGCTATGGCCGTATTGAATAAATACAAGGTCGATTGTTATGCTGCCGTTATTATTTCACCTTCATGGAGTTTGAGTGATTTCAGAAAAGCAGGTGATATCATGATTGGCCTGGGAATAAAGTTTGTAAACCTTCAACCATTAACTCCTTTAAAGGGCACCGGCTTGATAGTGAATGAAGAAGATCTGGTTATCAATAGAAGCGACTTTGCAAAATGGGACCTCGCCCATGTGACTATTCGTCCTGAACAAATGAGTCTTGAAGATTTCTACAAAAACATCCTTAACCTTTATGTTCGAATTGTACTAAACCCGAAAAACCTTATCAGCCATTTGAAGTATCCGCTTCATATGCAGTTAAAAATGGCAAGAGGAATGAACAAGGTAAAAAAGCAATACAAAATAAAAATTATGGAGTTTATGGAAAATGCCTAAGGTCATTTTAATACAATCATCTCAATATCTCTCTAATGGGGATCTTGTGAAGCAGAAGAAACTGTACCTGCCGGGATTGGTATTTCCCCTTTTGGCTGCAATGGCTCCAAAATACTGGGATGTAGAAGTAAGACTGGAAGTTATTGAGGATATAAACTTCGATACTGATGCTGATATAATAGGTATTGGTGCAATGGGACACGCAATTTTCAGGGCGTTCGACCTTGCCGGGGAATTTAAAAAAAGAGGAAAGATTGTTTTTATGGGAGGTTACATGGCCTCGATGATCCCGGAGCTTGCATTGAAATTCGCTGATAGTATTGTTATCGGAGATGCAGAAATTTCTTTCCCGAAGCTGTTATCAGACTTTGAAAAGTTTGGTTGTCTGCAACGCATTTATGATAATCCTGTTCAAGACCTTCATAATTTACCATTGCCAAGATACGAACTGCTTGCCGAAAAAAGGATTGGCGACATGCTGCCGGTACAAGCGGGAAGGGGTTGTAATCATACCTGCAGCTTTTGTTCTATTGCTTGTTTATATAAAGGACGTCATCTGGTAAGGCCTGTTGATGAGGTAATCAGGGATATTGAAAAGATTAAAAGTCTTGGATATCATAAGTTTTATATGATTGACGACAACATCGTAAGCAACCCTGCTTACCTTGAGGAACTATGCAGAAAGATACTCCCTTTAAAAATGAAGTGGTCGAGCCAATGCACAATGAATCTTGCCAGGAATGAGTCTTTATTGAAACTGGTTGCCCGATCGGGGTGTGAAATCCTTAGCCTTGGATTAGAAAGTATTTCGCAGGAAGGGTTGGATAAACTGAATAAAAAGTGGCTCAAAGTTGATGACCACCAACAGTTAATGGCAGCTTTCAATAAGGCAGGGATCATGGTAAGTGCGGAAATGATTATCGGTACAGATGGTGATACCACGGAATCATTAAACGCAACTTATGATTTTATTCGAAAGTGTAAAATTCCATTGTTGCGAATTTATTTTTTAACTCCGGTTCCTACAACACAGCTCTATATTGAACTTAAGGCAGCAGGTCGTTTAATACATGAGAATTTCGATCATTATACGGCTTCGGAATGTGTTCATTATCCGGAAAAGATGTCACCGGAACAACTGACCGAAATGTATCATTGGCTTAACGGGAAAATATTTTCACTGCACGGAATAATCTCCAGGACGCTATTAAATAAACAAATCCTGAAGTATCCATTGAAGCATATTTTTGCTTTCGCCGTAAATCTTCATTACCGATCCTATGTAAAGAGGGGTGAAACACCTCTTATTGTATGATGAATTTCTAAATACAATTAACGATGAATACAACATATGGACTTCCCGAAATCTCGTCTCTTTACCGCCTGCCGTTTTCTAAGAACGATAACCCGAACGGGTGGGTTGAGATAACCACCGACTGCAACCTCAAATGCCCTGGATGTTACAGAGGCTGCGACAGGGACGACAATATTCCGATTCATGAACCGATTGAGAAAGTGAAAGAGAATATCATTGAAATGAAACGGTTGCGAAATTGTCAGATCATATCTGTCAGTGGCGGAGAACCTTTTTTACATCCGGAACTGGGTAGCATCATTCGCTTTATTAAGGATAATGGAATGTATCCCTTTGTTCATACGAACGGGGTTCTTTTAACACCCGGGATCATTGCCAGGTTCAAAAAAGAAGGTCTGGCCGGCCTTATCATCAGGGTCGATTCTTTAAGCCGGAAAAGGACAACTACCGAAGAAGAACTCAATTCTCTCCGAAAGCACTATGGAGAAATGGTGTATGCTGTTAAAGGCATTCATTTAACATTCCTTTGTGTTGTCAATCACGACAACCTTCATGAAATTGGCTCTGTAATCAAATGGTCCATAGATAATTCAAAACTTGTCGACTTTGTCACATTTATTCCGATAAGGCAGGTTCTTTTCGACAAAAGCGAACAAATTGATAGTTCAAAATGGGTTTATGCAGAAGATCTGTGCAAACAGGTGCAGGAAAATATTCCCGATATCCGGTATTCAGCTTACCTGGGAAGTAAATTAGAAGATGCCGGTATTAAATGGTTACAGTCACCATGGATTGTCATGAACAAAAAGATTCTCGGATATACGGGCCCAAAATTTGTCGAGTCATTTCAGATGCTGCATCATCTGTTCAATGGAAAATATGCCTACAAATTCGGGAAGGGTCGGAGCTACCTGAATTTTATGCAAATTATATTATTAAGCATATTTCTTTCAGACTTCAGAGTTGTCGCCCGTAATTTTCTTAAAGAAATATTACATAACCCGATAAATCTATTCCGGCGTGCAACCGTACAATTGCTCTGTTATATAATTCCTCCCGGATTTGTGAACGGTTTGCGGGATGAGTGTGATGGCTGTCCTGATGCAATTTTATTTGAAGGAAGGCTTGTACCTTCTTGTGGTCTTGAGGAATACAAACGCTATGGTAAACCACTCGAAAAACAGGTAATTGATTAGGTCATGATTGAAATACGTGAAGTAAAGTCAAAAAGCGAGTTCAGGAGGTTTATTCAATTTCCTAACATTTTATACAGGCATGATCCAAATTATGTCCCGGAGCTATATATTTCCCAAAAGACGATGTTCGACCGGAAGAAAAATCCTTTTTTCAAACATTCAAAAGTCAATTTTTTCCTGGCATATAAAGCAAAGCAGCTGGCAGGCCGCATTGCTTTGATACGAAATAATAATCACATCTTACATACTGGTGAGAAATGCGGCTTTTTCGGTTTTTTTGAATCAATTAATGATTTTGATGTAGCTGAAGCCCTGCTGGACAAAGCAGTAAATTGGCTTAGCAATGAAGGTTTAACAAGCATCATTGGCCCTGAAAATTTTACAACAAATGATTCATGCGGAATGCTTATTTCAGGATTCGACACGCCGCCTGTTGTAATGATGCCATACAATAAGGCGTATTATAATGATTTTATGGTCCGATATGGTTTTATAAAAGAAATGGATTTGTCCTCCTATTTCATTGGTGATCAGATATTAACATCACCATCCATTGGAATGGTGTTAAATCGAATCACCGATAATCTCAAAGCTTCGGATATCAATATCAGAACCATTAACTATAAAATACTGGATCAGGAAATCAGCGCTTTACGCGAGGTTTACAATCAATCGAATAAAGACAACTGGGGATTTTTGCCCTTAACTGAAAAGGAATTCAGAGAATTAGCACTTCAACTCAGGCAATTTGTACCTGAAAAACTGGTTCTGATTGTTGAGAAAGAAATGCAACAGATTGGTTTTATTGTTGCCATTCCCGACTTGAACCAGGTATTAAGTCATATTAAATCAGGAAAACTTTTGCCATTCGGGATCCTGAAATTTCTATGGTACAAACGGAAGATCAACAATGCGCGAATATTGATACTTGGCGTTCTCGACGAATTTAGGAACAAGGGTATTGATTTAATTTTGTATAAAAAAATACAGGAGAACCTGGCTACCATGGGTATATATCATGGCGAAGCTTGCTATGTGTTGGAAAATAATTTGAAAATGAATTCAATAATGGAGAAAATAGGAGGTAAAAGCGTCAAAAAATACAGAATCTATATATATAAAAAACATGCTTAACCGGGAGTTGTTACACAAGGCTACACAAAGAAGCAAAGGTTCACAAAGGGTTATTGTTTGCTCATCCTTTGAGCAATTTCCGCTTCGAGCTTTTCATACCATTTCAGCCCGAACTTCCTGACCAGGGCTGTCCTGAGGAATTTATACAACGGGATCCCTTCTTTATTTCCTTTTTTGAGTGCCGGTTTGCAAATATTCCATTTGTGGTAGTTTACCGCAATAAAATTCTCATAAGTAGTTATCCTGACCGGGTAAAGATGACAGGAAACGGGTTTGCGGAATTTAGTCTTTCCTTCTGAATAAGCTTTTTCGATGGCACAAAAAGCGATTCCGTCCGAAAAATTGGTAAAGGCACATTCCCAGTCATTTACCAGCGGTGTAACGAACTTTCCGAAGATATCATAATCGAAAACCCCGGTCTCTTTAATGGTGTTTACCCCTCTTTCGGTCATAAAAGGCTTGATATTCTCAAGTTCATCTTCGAGGATGGAGATTTCCGCTTCTTCCAGCGGTGCCCCCGCGTCGCCTGCCACGCAGCAGGCCCCCAGGCAGCGTTGGAGATGGCAGCAGAACCGGACGAAGTAAAGGTCATCGGATATAGATGTATTGTCGATGATGATCATTACTTTTCCTGGTTTAATTTCCAGTTGATCCTGGAAGCCAGCAATTCGATGGCTACTTCATTTTCCCCGCCCTGGGGTATAATAAGATCTGCATACCGCTTGGAGGGCTCAATAAACTGAAGGTGCATGGGCTTGACGAAAGTTTCATAGTGAGTGAGGGCAGTATCCACTGAACGGCCGCGTTCCAGGATATCGCGCTGGATAATGCGTATCAGACGGTCGTCGGCATCAGCATCGACAAAGACTTTCACGTTGAAACGATTCCGGAGCTGTTCGTTGGTCAGGATGAGAATCCCATCTATTATGATCACCCGTTTGGGTATGACGGAGATGGTTTCCTTTGACCGGCCGCAACTTACATAGGAATAAACCGGCATTTCAATGGGATGCCCGGCGATAAGGCAGTCGAGGTCATGAATGAGCAGTTCCCACTCGATGGAGTCGGGATGGTCGAAATTGATCCTTTTTTTTTCCTGGGGCGACAGGTGGCCGTTATCCCAATAGTAAGCATCCTGGGAGATGATGGAAACGGAAAAAGACGGAAGCCCCTGGATGATCTTATTGACAACGGTGGTTTTCCCTGATCCCGATCCGCCGGCGATACCAATGACGAGCATAAGCTGCAGAGTTTATGCGAAGATAGTAAAAAGCTACATGCAGTAATTTAACCGAAACTTATTTCACCATAAGCTTCAGGGAAACGCTTTGCTTTCGAAAATATCTAAAAAGGGAGAAAATAAAAATCGCTTCCTCCCGGAACCTTACCGGAAAGAAGCGATCGAATGATATCAGTTTAAATAAGTGTCTAAGCAGCTTTTTTCTTCAAGCCGAGGATAAATCCGATCAAGCCACCCATAAGGGCTGCCATAATTGTGTTCGCAAGGACATCCACAATAATAAGGGTGCCGCTGTATAAATTCATGAAGGCCATGAAATATAAATCAAAGCTCAACATGATCGGTAAACCGAGAATAATACCGCCCACTATACCACGGCCGATAGTTCTGAACCCTGCCCACGTATCAAAAACAAAAGCGAACAGCAGTCCCCATACCAGATTACTTAAGAGAATTAAAACAATGTTTGGCGTTTCCTTCATAAGGCCCACATACTCTGTAGTGTTCGCGGTGTAGAAGTCCATCAGGAACATACCGAAAATGAGCCAACCCAGAAGAAAAGCGAAAATGCCCCCGGCAATGCCGGCTAAAATTGCTCTTGTACTCATAGTTTCATTTTTTAAGGTTTAATGGTTGTAATTTAAACTATTGATGACTGATATTGTTCAAAGATATTTGTATTTTCGTATCATACATATAAATAATTAAATTAAAATGAAATTTATCGCAATTTTTTTCGTCTTCCTTCTGATTGGAGCCACTGTGCACACCCAGGTGCCGCTGAACTGGACCGTCGATGAGATCAATCCCAATGAAGATGTCACCCTTTATCCTGATGAATCTTTCTTTTCGGAAGGGATGAAATCGTGCCATCTTCAACTGAACAGCGGTGCGGTTCCTTACCTGGTGTCTGATGTTTATAATGTTACACCCGGAGCAGCTTATGAATTTTCTTTTGATGTTTTTGATAACGATACCGCCGGCCAGGTCAAGGTTTACGCCGACTTTTATGATACTTACGGATTCGATGTATTCGGGCAGGCCCCGGTATTTTCCTCTGATTCATCCGAATGGCAGACGATAAGCCGGGAAGGCGTTATCCCAGCCCAGGCTGTTGTCGGCTATGTACTGATCAAATTCTATAACCAGCCGGATCTTTATAATTTCACCACAACCGCCCACATTTGGATCGATGATATCCGGTTCCGGCAAACAGGTGGTGATAACCTTGTTGCCAACGGAGGTTTTGAAGAATGGGTCGTCGGGGTGGATGATATCAGGAATGATGAAAACACATTCTTGATTTATCCTAACCCGGCACAGGATGCAGTGAACCTGAAGCTTCCCGGATCCGCTAAATTCATTGTCATTTCTGATATGATGGGGAGAGAAATGCTCAGGATCAATTCAATAGCAAAGGATAATTATCGAATTGAAATTAAAACGCTGCCTGAAGGGATATATTTAATATCAGCAGTTCAGGAAGATAACAGGTTATTTCAGGGGAAAATTGTTGTTTCTCGCAGATAATCGCAGATTTACAACGCTGATCTTCGCAGATTCTTGATTATCATTGCATTAAAACTAATCAGCGAAAATCTGTCTTTATCTGCGTAAATCAGCGAGAACCTTTTCCGGTAAAAACTTTACCCCACAAGGTCCTGGTATTCCGGGTGCCTCTCAATATAAGCGGTGGTATAAGAGCAGTAAGACCTTACCTTAAGCCCTTCATTTTTTGCATATTCCAGCGCCGCGCGGGTCATCTCCCCTGCAATGCCCCGTCCCTCAAAAGGAAGAGGCACCTCGGTGTGAAGCAGAATAAACAGCCCCGCTTTGATCATATAAATCAGGATAGCCTTATCCTTTCCAAGATCAACCTCAAACCGGTTGTCGGTTGACCGATGTTCAACATTAAAACTTGTATGTTTCAGGGTCACAATTATTTAGATTAGAAATTAGAAATTAGAAAATTGAAATTAGAAATTAGAAATTGTTTAGCCGGTAAAGCAAAATCCCATTACTAAAATCCTTTTCAACAGAATAATTATTTTTGATGAAATCCTTCATTATCCCTGCCGGGTATTCTTTCTCTAAAATAATATAAACCGGCCAATGTGCCATAATATGCCTGAATTCTTCATCAGCATTTATGTTCAGTGCTTTAATATGATTGTCTCTTAACAGCAACGAGCGGTGGGTATATTTCGTCGGGCTGTCTTTTTTCAACAGGTAATAAAGGATGTGATGATAATTTCCGGTATAGATGACATCTTCTGCTTTGAGCTTTGGTTTCAGGTAGGTTGCTATTTCCCGGGGAATGTCTTTCCGTAAAAAATATTCAAGTTTCATCATGGTTATCAAAAGGATGAGAACTACCAGGATAACTCGTCCCGTTTTCCTGTTGAACGGCTGGTGCAGGAAAGCAGGGAGATACCTCTCTGAATGAAAGAAAACACCGGCCATCAGGCTGACAGGCAACATAAGCTGGATAGTATAGTGCTGGAATGCCTTCCCGGCAATTAGCACGGCTGCCAGGGCCAAGAAAGACCAGAGAATGCAAAGCTTTTTCGTTAATGAGATTTCCGGTCCGGTGAACTTTTTATTGATCAAAACATAATAGAAAAAGAAGAAAACAGGAAGAAAGTGTATCTGGAAATCGAGTACAAATTTCAACATCCTCCAGGGATCGAATTCCGATGGATATCTCGCCGGCGCCAGGTATACGATGTTGTATAAGGCATCGAAATGACCATTAAGATAATAGCAGAGGTTCATCAGGGCAAAAGGAATGAAATAGCCAATCCCGGCGAGAATGATGGAAAATGTCATCTTTGTGAGGTTCAGTTTCTCTTTTTTTCGCAGGTTCAGGATAATAAAGAAGATCATGAATGCCGCGAAATCGAATATCACCAGGTATTTCACCATAAAACCCATCCCGGCTAAAAGCCCTGCAAGCATATAATTCACAAGGCTTTGCTTTTTCAGCAGGACGTATAAAGCTGAAATGGTAAACAGGTTGAAGAAGATCTCGGGGGTGATGGAAATACCATAAAACGACCAGGTTGAAATAAAAAAGATGTAAATGATCCCGGCGGCCAGGGAAGCCCTTTCGTTCTTCACCAGCAGCCCGCTTGTTTTATAGATCATGAAAGCAGTGACTGCGATCCATAAAGTTACTAGAAGCCGGAGAACAAAAATAGAATATCCGAACACCGCTTGAAAACCCGCCAGGATTAGGAAAATACCCGGCGGCTTGATGTCGATCATATCCACATACAACGTATTGCCCGCCAGGATCATCCTGGCTATTTCAAGGTAGGTAGATTCGTCGTGATCAATCACGCTCGGGAAGAAACTGAAAAAGCGGAGGATTACGGCCACCAGGGAGAATAAAATGATAACAACGATCGGATTTGATGTTTTATATGAGAAGAATGCTTTCAGCATTTTTTTTAATCAAAGATATTGAATTCGGGTTATGCAAAGGCCGAAGAGCTTATTTAGAAGGATGCAAAGAGTGTTAACTGACATTCCTGATTTACGCTTTTTGTGCGCAAAGCACTGATTTCTAATCAATAACCGACATCAACTAAAGATCTGCTAAATCTTTTGTTTTCAGATCAGAATTTTGTAATTTTCCTTTTTTTAAACTTACGTTTGAAAAAACCAAACCAAAAAGTTTAAACTATGAAAAAACTCCGTGTTTTATTCGTTTTGATCTTATGGGCAATTCTTTCGATGAAGAGTTATGGCATCGGAACGGTTGAGCCGGAATGGCTTCCCCAGAAAGCCTTTTGTAATTATCAGATTAATTACGACACTCCCGGAATAACAGGTGACACGATTGTTGATCCGCCTGCAGAGATCCTGTTTGATTATGGTCAGAACGTATTAAAAATTGGTTCTAATAAGCTGAGAATAGACCTTTCCACTCTTGGAGCAAATTCATATGAAGAACACACTATTGAGATTCCTGTGTATGCATCGGATGTGGGTTGGGTGCATTATGTCATGGACCCGGACTGGCATGGGGTTTTGGTCCTTTGGGAAATTGACGGGGAGATAAAAAGTGATTCCCGGGCAAGCTATATGATCATTCATGCCGGTGACGAATCGAAAGTGCTTCTGGCCACTGCAATTCACGACGATTCAGGATTTTTCGCTGTAGCAAGCCTGAAAGGGATCCTGCTAAGAACCTGTGAAAACAAAGGATACTATTTTCCACTGAATAATGCCCTGGGCATCAACGAACTGGAAGGGATTCAATTAAAAATAATCGGGTATGACTCAGAACTGGGACAAAAGGCAATTGAAGTAAGGGTTAGTAACGCTACGGTCGAAGGGATAAAAGTTGGTATCAATACCCGGGAAGTAATCTACTTAATGAAATGACCTTTTATGCCCTTTGCATAAGCCTGCATATCTGCTCTTGCCGCATCGGTATGCCATTCATCCATAAAAGCGTTAAGCCGGATTTTCAGGGAACCCTGGGAGAAGAGGAAAGACGGGAGCAGGATTAAAGTGAGGATGAAGGCTTTGATCATGGGATTTTTGATCAAAAGCATTTACTCGCTTTTCTTGCCATCTTTGGAAGGACAACATCCAGCGGGTTTTGCTCCACCATTGGGGCAACATTTCGCAGGGTCACATTTCTTTTCTGATCCTGTTTTGCAATTGTCCATGCAGTCCTTTTTGGTTTTGTTACAAGTATCACAGATGCCATCATTGTTGGCATCCACCCATTTGCAGTCCGATTTGACGACAGTAGTCTGGTGACCCGGGCACTCGCCGCTTTTGCCCTGATCAGGGTTTACGACCTGAGCAGGTGCGTCTTTTTTTTCTGCAGGGGCGCTGGTCTGTGATTGTGCATAAGAAATGGCACCGATTCCCAAAAAGAGAACAAATAAGATGAAGAATTTTAGTTTCATAGGTTGGTTTTTTAATTTATGGGGTAAAAGTAGGAAAAATAATTGAAAAAAAGCGAAACACGATGCAAAATTGAATAAGGAATTTAAAGCTGAATGTTCGGCGCTTAGAGCCGCTGCATCCATCTCCGGAAAAGAACATCATTAAAGCTGGAAAGAGTAGTTACGGATTTTGCTACATTTACGCGACCATAATCATTAACCGACTCCTGTGAAGCATAAACTTACGATACTGCTATTTTTCAGCTTGCTGCCGGGAATTTTCACCCAGGCTCAAACCGTTTCCGTTGTTGAAAAGATCATTGAGACCGGGAAAACCGACAATCAAACCATGAACCATCTCGACATATTGTGCAACCGGTTCGGGGGCCGGCCCATCGGATCAGATGCATTTGAAAACGCCGCCGAATGGGCCGCCGGTAAATTCAGGGAGTGGGGCATGCAGGTTGAAATGGACGAAGCCGGGGAGCTTCCGGTAGGCTTTAACCGCGGCCCCTGGTTTGGAAGGATGCTTTCGGATGAAGGTATGTACCTGCACTTTGCCACACCTTCCTATACCTCGGGAACAAAAGGTGTCCAGCGTGGTCATGTGGTTATCGAGCCGCGGACACAGGCAGAGTTTGACCGCATGAAGGGAAGACTGAAAGGCGCCTGGGTACTGATCTCGGGAGAAAACGAAGGCTGGCCCGTAGATTTTTCCGCAAGAGCCGACAGCATCCGGGATTCCATCAAAATAGTAAATGCTGGAACAGAGGAAGAAAACAACAAGATCAGGACCGAGAACCGGAACAACCGTGACAAGGGCATTCCCGAAAAAGAGCTGCTTCTTCTGAATGAAGAACCCGCGCTCTTTTACAGAGAAATGCGCGAAGCGGGAATACTGGGCATCATCCAGTCGTCCAAAACACCAATCCGGGTTATGTACGACAGGAAGAACATCAACAATATGACATTTGAGAACCTTCCAACCGTTCCTGATATAAAACTGGATGAGCATCAGTACAAGATCATCAAACAAATGACAGAGGAAAGGCGCTATTTTCTGCTTGAATTCGACATCCGCAACCATTTCAGGATGGGGCCGGTAAAATATCACAATGTCATTGGAATTATTCCGGGAACTGAATACCCCGATGAATATGTCATCATGAGCGGGCACCTGGATTCTTATGATGTGGCTACGGGTGGCGTGGATGATGGTTCCGGGGCCACTCCTACCATGGAAGCCGCCCGGCTGATCATGGAAGCAGGCGGAAAACCCAGGCGGACCATCCTGGCCATTCTCTGGGCCGGTGAAGAGTTCGGACTTTTAGGCTCCGAAAGCTGGATCGAGCGGAACGGGGATAAACTGGACAGGATCTCCAACATGGTCAACCGTGACGGAGGCCCTACCGTACCGACGGGAGTGAGTGTTTCCGCGACAATGATGGATGATTTTAAACAGATCTGTGCACCATTGAACGATATCAACCCCGATTTCCCATTTACCATCAATGAGCGACAACCCACGGAGAAACCTGAGAAAGCGTGGGGGACCGACAGCGGCCCGTTCGCAGTATTGGGAGTGCCCACCATCAGCTTAAATACCGGTGATCCGAAAGGATATGACTTCAGCTATCATGAGATCTGGCATACCGAAAGAGACCTGTACAACAAAAGCATCAGGGAATACCAGGAGCACACCTCCATTGTAACGGCCGTGGTTGTTTATGGCATTGCCAACCTTGACCACCTGCTTTCAAGAGAAGGCTATTACATAGAAAAGACCAGCGAACCTAAAAAGAAGAAAAATAAATAAAGCCGTATCCATAAAAGAACTCAAGGAAGAGTTAAGGCAGCGTTCTCCAAAGGAACTGCTTGAGTTATGCCTTCGCTTATCGAGGTTCAAAAAGGAGAACAAGGAATTGCTGACCTACCTGCTGTTTGAATCGTCCGATGAACTGGCCTATATCAGAACTATAAAAAGAGAGGTGGACGAACAATTTGAGCAAATCAACAGAACATCCTCGTATTTCATCAAAAAGAGCATTAGAAAAATCCTGAGGAGCATCAGGAAATACATTCGCTATTCGCAGAAAAAAGAGACAGAGGTAGAGCTGCTGATCTATTTTTGTTTAAAATTGAATCAATTCAAGCCTCCGATCCATCGCAATACAGCGCTGAAAAACCTCTACGACAAACAAATTGAATCCATCAGGAAAACGATGCTTTCCTTACACGAAGATCTGCAATACGATTACGGGAGGGAGCTGGAAGAACTGGTGAATGGGTGACTGGGTGACTGGGTGACTTTTATTTCCGCTTCAGGATAGGCGGTTAAAAAAGCTGATGCAGCCCTGGCTTTGCCGGTATCCTGCCATTTAAACTCGTAGGCATGAATTTTCCCGTCAAATTCTTCTATATAGTCGACTTCAGGATATGAGCCGAAAATCATCCTGGTTTCAAGTGAACGTATCAATTCAACTTTATTTGTTTGTGCAGTTAGTTCCTCAAGAGATAGTGGAAATAGTTTAAAAGTCCACTTTCTGCCAGTCAGTGATTCCTTGATTTTATCGGTGAGCTCAAAAGAACTGGAACCAGTGGCAGCCAATTGAATTTCAGGGCAATTATCATGGATGATCTTCAAAGTCAAGCCTGAATTATCCAACCTTTGAGCTTCATCAAAGTAGTTTTCCCAACCTGTCTGGGGCCAAGCAGAAGAATGGTTTTTCCTTTAAAAAGCCTGCTGCCGATAAGTTCTTCCAGTGTTCTTTTAATCATTTCGAATTCTTTAATCGCCAAATATACGTAATATTGGCGATTATGATCGACATTAATTCAGAATTTATGAAGCACGGTGAGAAATTGGCAAAGGAACGGCGTTCATGTTAAAAACGCTGTATCCATCTTCTAAAAAGCACATCATAGACGCTGTAAAACATAATTCCGTCAGGATTGTAATCGGAAAAGATCATTTCTTTGGTAAGTAAAGCGTGTAGTGACCGCAATACCGTGGCAGAGCTTCCAAGGGCGTATTTCGAAATAAAATCTTTGGATGTCGGAGAATACACCTCACCTTCATGAGCAATGGCCTTTAAAAGAAGCCATTGCTGCTTTGTCAGCAAGTCCCTGTATTTAAAAAAGATGTCATTGCCTGGTTTTAATTTAAATATAACAAATTGTAACTTACAAATTGTAATTTACAAAATGCAAATAGACAAATACCTGGTCGAAAAGCAAGGATTTTAGTTGAAAATGCACAAAACACGATGGGAAATTGGGGAAGGAACCTTGTATTCTAATCAGGCGAAATCCTGATCTTGTAGCCCCACCAGGAATCGAACCTGGATTTAATATCCCTGCAATAGCAGCCCTTTCCGAGTGTTCTCATTTTCCTGGTGTACGATTTGGTGTAAAACATTGTTCAGTATTTTACGATTTTGTATACTTCATCCCCTCGCTTGAGAAAATAGAAACCTGAGGATAATCCAGAAACATCCAAAGTGATTATCGGTTCATTAACGTTAATATTTTCTTCAAATAAAAGGTGACCTTCCAAATCGATAAGGGACAGTTGTGATTTCTTACTATCAGCGGGAAGTTTAATGTTCAATTTGTTTCTGACAGGGTTAGGGTAAATGAATAAACGCTCATGCACCTGGAATTCTTTTACGCTAATCGGAGGATAGTACTCGAATGCACCCATATCTGGCATTGAGCCGTAATACTCATCTGGTGGAATATAAACCAGCGTATCGCCGGCAAGGATAGAGCCTTCGGGCGCAACTTCTAAGACATCTCCAATTCTGAAAAAGAATATTTCTCCTGGTTGGACTTCAAGCGCTGGTATGTACCAGAAGTCGATAGCAGCATCAATGCATGGTGAGAGAGATTCGAGATGAAAGTCTCCGTTCGATGAATCGACAAAACAAGGTATCGTATCAATGTTTGTTTCAGAATAAATCAATAATGCGCTTGTATCATTATGAATAATTGTACTTTCTCCGCCATATATCAGCGAATAGTCGAAACGCATTAAGCCTCCATAGGCACCAATTCCCATCACATCCCTGACCAATGCAGAATCATTATAAATGATGGTATTTATGACCCAGATTGAATTACCCCCCCAGATAAATATTTCTGGGGAATTACTTGCCTGGTTATTGTAAAAAGTTGAGTTCACAATTTTAGCTTCATTCGGAACCCAGGCATTGGCAAACCCTCCACCGGCATATGCCGAATTATTGGTGAAGATACACCTGTTAACAGCCAAGCCGAATTTGTATTCTGAGGCTAACGGAATTGTGCAATTATAAATTCCACCTCCATATTGTCCATAATTACCGGAAATAATACAATCACTAATGCTGACTCTACTGAAATTTCCTACTTCAACTCCACCCCCTTCATTTGTTGCTGAATTATTCATTATTTCACAGTTTTCGATATTCACCTGGGAATTCCCGGCAGTAGCTATTCCACCCCCGTATCCGGTTGAAAAATTATTCCGGACATGGCAATTCTCAATACGGACAGTGGAGTTTTCCCAACACATTATTCCCCCTCCCCAGTCAGACCGACCATTTTGAATCGTAAATCCGTTGATAACGCAAAGCTGAAAATTATTGTTGTTGATGTAGATAGCCGTGTTAGCCTGGTTCCCGTCTATGATTGTCTGGCTGATTACAGCCGTATCATTCGTAAAAATGTATTCAGAAAACAGTTTCACTACTTTATTGGTGATAACAAGATTCTCCTGGTAAAATCCTGGTCGTACAATAACTGAATCAACTGCGTTAATGCTGTTGATTGCTTCCTGGATTGTCGGGTAATCATCAGGCACATATTTCCTGGTTCCTGAAGCAAGATGCGGCAATAAGGCAATCAGGAAGAGAATCAATACAAGTTTTTTGAATGATTTATCTGTTGAAGCCATGATGCATCAATCCTTTTAGTATTTGTCCGGAAGAAGTTCAATATAAGCGGAAAATATAAAGAGTTTGAAAATTATTGTTTGATTTGGATTTCGCTCTTAAAATTACGGAATATAATCATGATCATGTATTTTTCTTTTCTAAAACATTATCTCCAAATTTCTTCTGTTGATCCCTTCCGGGGAATTTTTGATTCTATGTTTGTTGCTTCTACAGTACTTTATCTGCTACGCAGAATTGGGAGGAGTTAATGTTAAGTTTTCGGATGTTGAATAGTGAATATTTAGAGTTTAAATATCAATGATTAAATGCTGGAAAGAGAAATTACGGTTTTTGTAAATTTACGGGACCATAGACGGTTTTACATAGAAAAGACCATCGGACCTAAAAAGAAGAAAAATAAATAAAGCCGTTTCCATAAAAGAACTCAAGGAAGAGTTAAGGCAGCGTTCACCGAACGAGTTGCTTGAGCTATGCCTTCGGTTGTCGCGGTTCAAGAAGGAAAACAAGGAATTACTGACCTACCTGCTGTTTGATTCATCCGATGAACAGGCCTATATCGAAAGCGTAAAAAGAGAAGTGGACGAACAGTTTGAGCAAATAAACAGGACATCCTCATATTTCATCAAAAAGAGCATTCGGAAAATCCTGAGAAATATCAGGAAATACATTCGCTATTCACAGAAAAAGGAGACAGAGGTTGAGCTGTTGATCTATTTTTGTTCCAAACTGAATCAATTCAAACCTCCGATTCATCACAATACAGCTCTGAATACCCTCTACGACAAACAAATAGCATCCATAAAGAATACGATGCTGTCCTTACACGAAGATCTGCAATACGATTACGGGAGGGAGCTGGAAGAACTGGTGAATAGGTGACTGGGTGACTGGGTAACTGGGTGGCAGATGAAAATGCACAAAACACGATGGGAAATTGAGGAAGGAACCTTGTATTCTAATCAGGCGAAATCCCGATCAGACGATCAGGCGATATGCGATTTGTTTGTAAGATTTACTTCGAATATCGAATATCGAATATCGTCCGATCGCTCTTTCGCCCGATCTTATGGCCCCGGCCGGCATAGAAAATTATAGATACTGATGAGTATAATCAATCATTCGATATTAACGATCCCCATCTGGGTGATGTTCCCTGCTAAAACCACGACACCTCCGATAGTTCTGTCGGAAAAACCGGGATTAGCGTAGAAAGTGACGTTATAAGTGCCTGGCATGGCAGTACCGATCAGAAATTCGCCTGTAACCGGGTCAATAAGCGTACCGGTTGTATCTGTATAGTTTAAAGCCTCAATATAATATGCACCTGCCGGAGGGCTGATCGTGCCCGCTATTGCGCCGACAGCCGTTTCCAGGTAACCTCTTACAACGGGTTTAAGCATGTATTTGCCATTGCCGGTCATATGAACTGAAACACTTACGTCAAAATCGATAATTAACCGATACAGGCCGCCTAATTCCAATGGTTGCGGATCCATTTTGATTTTGTAGCCGGATGTCTGGCCCGAAGGAGTTTCAAGCTCATAAGAGATGCCATCTACAACTACCGTATTGTTCGTGCCAAGGATAAGGCGTAATTCACTCATCATGCCCGGGGTTATTGATGTATCGCCGATCAGGAGCATGGTGTTTCCATTGGTGAATTCCTGGAGGTTGTAAACACCGGGTTGCTCAACCGGAAATTCAACCCAACCATTGCCCATGTTAGCTTCCATATAAAGTACTTCCACATTCACAGCATCATAACCAGAAGTTGCATCAACCAGTTTCACAGAAAATACCGGGTTGGTTGCCGGATCATTGGTATTGTTGTTTTTGTCGCATGCGGTCAGGACGGCTAATATGGCGAGGATAATAAGAATGCTTAATTTTTTCATTTTGATTATTTTATTAATTGAATAAATTTTCAGATGGCAAAATTACGTCTGTGTGTCATATTAACTGTTACACAATTAAAGGAAAGAGTTACATCTTTCACATATGCGAAACACTATGAACGATTGCGAAAGGAAAACTCCTTCTGAAATCGTGTATCGTGTTTTGTGCATCATGCATTTAAACCTGCTGCATCAATCTTTTAAAAAGTGAAATTTTGTGACCTGGCGTTTCGGTTTATCTTACCCCTTTAATATTTATTTTTGTCAAAATGTTTTGATAATCAATTATTTATTTACCTTTGCTGCGTTCAAAATTATATTGATTCGCACTTCCTTCCAAAGATTTGCTTTCCTTACAGTTTTCAACTTCTATTTATTTATCAATTTTATTTTTTAATTATGAACATTTTTGTTGCAAAGTTAAGTTCATCCACAACCAGTGATGACTTAAAGACTTTATTTGAAGAGTATGGCGAAGTTACTTCGGCTGCCGTGATCAATGACCGTATGACCGGTCATTCCAAGAAATTCGGATTCGTAGAGATGAAGAATGATGACGAAGCGAACAAAGCCATTAAAGAACTGGACAGCTGCGAATATGACCACGCTGAAATCGTTGTCAAACAAGCCAGGCCCAGAAGTGAATCACCAAGAAGAGAAGAACGTTATTCTAATTATCGTTAAAATATTCGTCTTACTGATTACTTCATGTAAAAGTTAGAGGATGCCGGAAAATTCCGGTATCCTCTTTTTTTTGTGATAAAGAAACTCGATACTGGATTAAAGAAGGAAGGTAAAATTGCGTACCTTTAAAGGTCGATTATAACCAATTCATTATGAGAAGATTTATCACTCTTATCTTCTTCCTGTTTGCACTATCCGAAATATTCGGGCAACGACCTTCAATAGCTCTTACTTTTTCAGCCGTCAACAATACAGATTGGGTTCAGCTTGACAGTATCAGGGTCATGAACCGAACCCAGGGTGGAGACACTGTGTTATATTACCCAGATACCGTCCTGGTACTGGATTACGAGGTGGGTATACCCGAAGTTAACAATGCTGACAAGGGTTTCAAGGTGTTCCAAAACTACCCCAACCCCACTGCAGATCAGACTACCATCAACCTGTACGTGCCTTCAAAGGACTTAGTGAGCATGACCATAACGGATGTGCTTGGTCGTGTGATCATCCGGTTGGAACGGGTACTTGATGAAGGGCTACACTCCTTTAGATTAACTCCCGGTGACGGAAGTATATTCTTCTTCACGGCACAGTGGAGGGGAAAAAACAGCAGCATAAAAATCCTCTGCACTGGGATATTGACATATAAGGCAGGTTCACTTGAATACCGGGGAACTCAAAATTCATCAACAAAATTAAAAGCATCTGAAGATCTTCAAAGCTTTGATTTCAGTATCGGAGATGAATTGCTCTACATTGGTTATACTTATACTACTCAATCCGGCATATGGGATGCACCTGAAGACAGCCAATCTTACACCTTCCAGTTCGCAACCAATATACCCTGTCCAGGGACACCGACAGTAGAATATGGAGGACAATTTTATAATACGATACAGATATTCAGTCAATGTTGGATGAAGGAGGACTTGAACGTTGGGACGATGATTCCAGGACAACAGGAAATGGCAGATGACGGAATCATTGAAAAATACTGTTATAACAACCAGCAAGATAGCTGCACAAAGTATGGTGGTTTATATCAATGGAATGAAATGATGCAATACATTACACAGCAAGGCGCACGGGGCATTTGTGCACAGGGATGGCATATCCCTGCAGATGAGGAATGGAAAGTTTTAGAAGGGGCTGTTGACAGTCAATTTGGAATTGGAGATCCGGAGTGGGATTCTAACTATACTTATCGTGGTTTTGATGCCGGTACAAGATTGAAAACTACCAGTGGTTGGGAAAATAATGGAAACGGGACTGATTTTTTTGGTTTTTCAGCTCTGCCGGGTGGCATGGGCGGTGCTGGTTGGTTCGACGCCATTGGATACGTCGTCAACTGGTGGTCATCTACTGACGGTGGGGATACCTTTTCATGGGGTCGTGGTCTCATTTTCAACAGTCCGGAAGTAGACCGGGAGAATTACTTCTGGAAATGGGGTCACAGTGTACGTTGCTTAAGGGATGAAGTTTATATTGCTCCTCTTACATTAACCTTCACCGCTCTCAATAATGCTTCTTATGTCCGGCTTGACAGCATAAAAGTTATGAATCGCACGCAGGAGTTTAATACTACGATCTTTTGGTCAGACACGACACTTGTTTTAAAATCAGATCTGCCTTACAATGTAGGTGATGAACTGCTCCTGATCGGTTATTCAGACACGCTTGAGTCAGGGATACTTGATAGTCCTTTGGAAAGTGAAAACTACACTTTTCAGTTCGCCACCAACATCCCCTGCCCGGGAACACCAACGGTTGAATACGAGGGACAGATTTATAACACTATCCAAATTTTCAGTCAGTGCTGGCTGAAAGAGAACCTGAATGTAGGAGTGATGATCCCGGCAAACGTCGATCAATGGGACAATGGAATAATAGAAAAGTACTGTTATAACAATGAACCTGACAGTTGCATAAAATATGGAGGTTTTTATCAATGGAGAGAAATGATGAAGTACGCTGAACCACCGGGAGTACAGGGTATTTGTCCTCCCGGGTGGCACATCCCCACAGATAATGAATGGAAAATCCTGGAAGGTTCAGCAGATAGCTATTATCCAATAGGAGATCCTGAATGGGATATCAGAATAGCCTGGCGTGGTTATGATGCCGGAACAAACCTGAAAACCATTAGTGGCTGGTATGAAAATGGAAACGGCACTGACTTGTACGGCTTTTCGGGACTTGCTAGCGGATGGAAAGAAGGGTCCGGCTTCTCCGATCTTGGCTATAACACCAGTTGGTGGACCTCTACAGGACACTTTGCCCACGAGGCATGGATCCGTTCCCTGCACTATTCTTTTCCGGAAATATACCAGGTTAGTGGCAATTGGGGTTACTTCGCTTTCAGTGTCCGCTGCCTGAAAGACGATTGAAACTACCCGTAGCTTGATATCTCAATGACGGTCTTGCTCTTTGTTGTAAATTATAAAAAGATGGATCAAACCAAAGAACCATGAATAAATACTCTCTCGTCTTATTCATCCTGGTAATAATCCGGGTGGACACCCAAGCCCAATCCTGCCTTCCTGAAGGTATTACTTTTACTACCCAGGCACAGGTTGACAGTTTTCAGGTGAATTATCCAAACTGCTCCCAGATTGAAGGGGATGTTACAATTGGTCAATGGGATATCGAAATCAATATCACTCACCTGAACGGTTTGAGTGTATTGAATTCCATCGGTGGTACTCTTAAAATCTGGTATACCGATTCATTGACCAGCCTGACAGGGTTGGAGGGATTGACTTTCATTGGTGGGGGGCTTTCAATTTCTGTTAACGATGCCTTGACCAGCCTGTCTGGGCTGAACAATGTGACTTCCATACACAACGAAATTGAAATCGATAATAACGCTGCTCTGACCAGTTTAACAGGGCTGAATAATGTAACATCCGTCGGAGGCTACATTCATATCCAAATCAATCCTGTTCTTACGAGTTTAACAGGGCTGGATAATGTCACTTCCATCGGAGGATCCCTTTGGATTCTTCACAATCCTGTTCTAACAAATTTAGAACCACTGCATAAAGTAGATTCAATCATGGATTTTCTTTGGATTTATTCAAATAACGCTCTTACCAGCCTGGAAGGATTGGAAAATATTACTTACGTCGGTGAAGATCTTTCGATCTCTGGGAACCCATTACTGACCAGCATGACGGGGCTGGAGGGTTTGACTTTCATAGGGGGTATAATTGTTCTCGATGATAACATTGCCCTGACTAGTATAACGAGCTTGGCTAATGTGACTTCGATCGGGGGAAGGATTGAGTTTGATGGAAACTGGACCCTGACCAGTTTGATCGGATTGGACAACATAAGTGCTGGATCTATCACAGGTATTAATATCATAAATAACTATGCTCTATCAACCTGCGAAGTACAAAGCATTTGCGATTATTTAGCCATCCCAAACGGATTCGTTCAATTCTACAACAACGCCACAGGTTGCAACAGCCAGGAAGAAGTTGAAACCGCTTGCCTGAATGGCGTGGACGAAACTACTATCCCAGATAACCAGATCAAAATTTTCCCCAACCCCTCTTCCACTTCTATCACTCTATCATTGCCTTCCACCATCACCGTCAATAGCACAACCTTATCAATACGCAATGTCAGCGCCCAGCAGGTCTTATCGCGCTGCATAACCGAGCCCATAACGATTCTGGATATCGGCACGCTGCCCCGTGGCGTTTATATTGTGAAAATAACGGATAACAGTACCGTGGAATTTGGGAAGTTTGTTAAGCAGTAAAATTTTTATATCTTTCAGCCACCAAAGCACGAAAGCACTAAAACCCACCAAAGTTTGCTGGTCGATTAGTCTTTTTTAGTGAAATTTGGTGCCTCGGTGCTTTAGTGGCTGTTATTTGATACTACAAGAAATGCACGAAACAAGAAACTCGAATCTCGATTAACGAAGGAAATTTTAATGCCCGATACTGGTAACTTGATTAACGAAGGAATCCTTATTTTAATCAGACGAAATCCCGATCAGACGATCAGGCGATATGCGTTTTTTCCTTCATTTTATCGTGTATAGAGTTTCCAGCATCGTGCATTTAAAACCGCTGCATCCATCTCCTGAAAAGAACATCATAAACGCTGTAAAACATCCGCCCCTCAGGATTATAATCGGAATAAATCATTTCTTTGGAAAGCAATGCATGTAGTGAGCGTAAAACTGTAGCGGAACTTCCCAGGACGTATTTCGAAATAAAATCTTTGGATGTAGGGGAATACACCTCACCTTCATGAGCAATGGACTTTAAAAGGAACCATTGTTGTTTTGTCAGCAAATCCCGGTATTTAAAAAAGATGATCTCTTCCTCTTGCAGCAACCTGGCCGCTTCATCCTTCCAGGTTTCAGTGATGATTATCTGTGTATCCATTGCATAGACACGGTTGCACAGCAGCTGAACATAGTATGTATGAACGTCAGTCCAGTCAAGAATTTCATTAATCACTTCAGCGCTGATCTGCTTTCCGGCCTTTTGAAAGTGATCGCTAATAAAAGTGGAATATTGTTCACGACTGATCTTTCCGATCTTAAGAAAACCGGCACTCTGGAAAAAAGGACGGGAAGGGTCTGCGAACAACTCTGTCATCAGGTGCTGTTGACTTCCGGCAAATATGAACCGGACATTGTTGAGTGATTGAATAATGCTTCTGAGCCATGAATCGGTATTTTTTTCAGGATATTGAAGAATCTGCTGAAATTCATCAATAGCAACGACCACCTTCTGCGGAAAATTCTCAAGGTATTGGAAAACGGAAGCAATATTCCGGGTGGTTTCGCCCGGTCTGACATCGAAGGTAACCTGCGGATGCCCCGATAACGGATCATAAGTGATGACAGGTCTGAGGGATTTGATAAAATCGAGGATTTTCTTACCAGGCGTTGATTTCTCAGGGATAGTATTAAATACTGATGATGCCAGAACATTCAGAAACTCATTCAGGTTTTCGGTCGGAAGGATGTCAATATAGATCCCTGTCTGGTCCGGAGGTAAATTGGCCAAAACGTGCTTTATCAGGCCGGTTTTACCGATTCTCCGGATTGATGTCAGGGTGGTTGAACGGCCATTTGATATGTTATCCAGCAAGGTTTGAGCCTCATCTTCCCTGTCGCAAAAATAATTGCGCCCATGGTAACCGGTCGTTATAAAAGGATTTGAAAGAGATGTCATTGCCTGGTTTTAATTTTGTATCACAAATTGTAACTTACAAAATGTAATTTACAATTTGCAAATATACAAATACCTGGTCGAAAAGCAAGGATTTTAAACGAAAATGGACGAAACACGATGGGAAATTGGGGAAGGAACCTTTTATTCTATCAGGCGAAATCCCGATCAGACGATCAGGCGATATGCGATTTGTTTGAGAGATTCATTTCGAATATCGAATATCGTCCGATCGCTCTTTCGCCCGATCTTGTAGCCCCACCAGGAATCGAACCTGAATCTAAAGTTTAGGAAACTTCCGTTCTATCCGTTGAACTATAGGGCCGAAATGTCAGTTTTGAGTTTTAAGTTTTGAGTTTTGAGTTAGGGACTTATTTACTAATAACCCTCAAATAGGCTGTAAAATTAATCAATTTTATAAAATTCCCGCATTTAACCCACAAAACATAAAAACTCAGAACTCAGAACTCTTAAGTCAGATCAGCCAGATCAGAATGACTGTTACCGCCGCTATCGATAAGAGGATGTAAATTACTTTCCGCTCATGGCGCAATAGTAGCTCACATTCGGCAACCTTTTGGTTTGCCAGGTCCTTGTCCACATCAAGCTTTGCTGCATCTTTGTAATACTTGACAGCATTGCGGTAGATTTCGATCTTGAAGAAATCGTCACCGTTATACATCAGCTCACGGAATTGCTTTTCGGCAGGACTGATGCTTTCGTCGGTTTCGTGATGTCCCATATGAATGAAGCTTTGTATGATTAAACTCATTTAACTTCACTGCCATTTGCAAACAGGTCATTTATAGTGATCAGGCTTAGCCGGCCTTCAGGATCCTCGGCGGAGAGTATCATTCCATTCGATTCGATGCCGCGCAGCTTCCGCGGCGCCAGGTTCAGGACGAAGCAGAACTGCTTGCCGATAAGGTCTTCCGGCTTGTAATACAATGCAATGCCTGATACGATCGTTCTTTTGTCCAGGCCGGTATTGACAGTCAGCTTCAGCAATTTGTCGGCCCCCTGGACCTTCTCCGCTTCTTCAATGGTGCAAACGCGGATGTCGAGCTTCGAGAAATCATCGTAGGTTATCATATCTTTTATGGGTTTCAGAGATACTTTCGGCGCTGTGGCCGCTTCATTCTGCAGTTTCGTATTCAGCAGCTTCTGCACCTGGGCTTCGATAACATTGTCTTCAATCTTTTCAAACAAATACTCCGGATGCCCGAGCTGGTGGCCGGGCTCAAGGAGTTCGGGATTGCCGCCAAAAGCCCATTTACGTTGGGGGAGGTTCATCATCCGGCTGAGACGTTCCGCGGTGAAAGGCAGGAAAGGCTCACAAAGAATGGCCAGGTTGGCACAGATCTCCAGGGAAATGTTCAGGATGGTCTTCACACGCTCCGGATCGGTCTTGATTAATTTCCACGGCTCGGAATCGGTCAGGTACTTGTTGCCCAAGCGTGCCAGGTTCATCATCTCCGTCAGCGCCTCGCGAAAGCGGAACTGGTCCAGGCTGCCACCGATACGTCCGGGGAAAAGCTTTATCTCTTCTATGGCATTCCGGTCGGTCTGGTTCAACTCACCACGCGGAGGTACTTTGCTATCGAAGTACTTCTGGGTCAATATCATCGTGCGGTTCACGAAATTGCCGAAGATAGCCAGCAGTTCACTGTTATTCCTGGTCTGGTAATCTTTCCAGGTGAAGTCATTGTCTTTGGTTTCCGGGGCGTTGGTCGTTAACACATAACGCAGTTCATCCTGTTTTCCCGGAAATTCCTCAAGGTATTCATGGAGCCAGACAGCCCAGTTCCGCGAAGTCGAGATCTTATCATTCTCTAAATTCATAAACTCAAAAGCCGGCACATTGTCAGGAAGGATAAAGGTGCCTTCTTCCTTCAGCATCGCCGGGAAGATGATGCAATGGAAAACGATGTTGTCTTTTCCGATGAAATGGATCAGCCTCGTTTCGGGATCTTTCCACCAGGGTTTCCAGTCCTTGCCATTGATCTGTGCCCATTCTCTCGTGGCGCTGATGTAGCCGATGGGCGCGTCAAACCAGACGTAGAGCACTTTGCCTTCCGTGTCCGGTAAAGGTACTTTCACGCCCCAGTCGAGGTCGCGTGTCACGGCACGGGGCTGCAGGCCGTGATCGAGCCAGGATTTGCACTGGCCGTAAACATTCGGCTTCCAGTCATCTTTATGCCCGTCGATGATCCACTTTTTCAACCAGCCCTCGTATTTATCCAGCGGCAGGTACCAGTGTTTGGTCTCTTTTTTGACAGGAACATTCCCGCTAAGTGCAGAAGTCGGGTTGATCAGTTCGTCAGGGCTCAGTGAAGTGCCGCAGTTCTCGCACTGGTCGCCATAAGCTTTCGGATTTCCGCAGCGGGGGCAGGTTCCCGTGATATAACGGTCGGCAAGAAATTGCTGGTTCTCCTCATCAAAGTATTGCAGGGATGTTTTTTCGATGAATTCTCCCTTTTCATACATGGTTGTGAAGAATTCCGAGGCCGTTTCATGATGGATGGCGTTGGATGTGCGCGAATAGATATCGAAAGAAATCCCGAATTTTTGGAATGAATCCTTGATCATCTCATGGTAACGGTCGACCACCTCCTGCGGGGTGACACCTTCCTTGCGGGCTTTGATCGTAATCGGCACGCCGTGCTCATCCGATCCGCCGATGAAGAGGACTTCCTCGCCTTTTGACCTGAGGTAGCGGACATATATATCTGCCGGCACATAAACGCCTGCCAGGTGGCCGATATGGATGGGGCCGTTGGCATAAGGCAGGGCAGAAGTGACAGTGGTCCGTTTCCACGATTTCGCTTCCATGAATAATTGATTGAGCGGTTAATAAAACTATTCCGGGCAAATTTATTGAATTATCGGGTATAAATCGGGGAAATTCCGGATAAACAGGTTGGGGAAGATGTTTTCATTGTGTTATTCGCTTTTGTTAAACACAATAGGAACATTAGAGCACATTAGAAACACACAATAGAAGGTGGATTTTCAAATTTTCTATAAAAAAATAAATTTTAAGAATATGACACAGAAGTATTTAAATGAACTGACTTTTACTATTATCGGTGTTGCAATTGAAATTCATAAAGAATTGGGGCCGGGAATACTTGAAAGTGTTTATGAAAAATGTATGATTCACTTATTAAAAGAAAAGGGTTTGGGTGTAATCTCTCAACAGAAAGTTCCTTTGATCTTTAAAGGACTTTATCTTGATTGTGACCTGCGGTTTGATTTAATGGTCGAAGAGGCTATCATTGTCGAAATTAAAGCAATCGATTGCCTGCAGCCAATTCATGGAGCACAGCTATTGACATATCTTAAACTCCTTGAAAAACCTAAAGGGATTCTTATAAATTTCAACTGTATGAATATTTTTAAGGAAGGACAAAAAACAATCGTGACCGATTTATATGCAAAACTGCCAAAAGGTTACTAATCTCTAATGTGTTTATCTAATGTGCCCTACTGTGCCTATTGTGGTTAATAGAAGTTAAGATATAGCACAAACCAAACTAAAAATGCTGATCTTTGTTATTATTAGAGAGAAATAATAAAATGATTACTCCTCCATATCTAAAAAAAGGCGATAAAATCGCTCTTGTTTCCCCGGCCCGGAAGATCTCTCCTGCCGAAGTCGAGACAGCTATCAATATTTTCAAAGCCTGGGGGCTGGAAGTGGTCCTCGGCGATCACCTCTTTGCCTCCTTTAACCAGTTCGCCGGCTCCGATGACCAGCGCCAGTCCGATTTCCAGCAGATGCTCGACGACGGTTCCATCCGTGCGATCATCTGTTCCCGCGGAGGTTATGGCACCGTCAGGATCATCGACCGGCTTGACTTCACCCGGTTCCTGCAAAGTCCTAAGTGGATAGTTGGTTACAGCGATGTAACGGTACTGCATTCCCATATCCATCGTCACTATGGTGTAGAAACCCTGCATGCCATCATGCCGGTGAATTTCAAGGATAAATGCGATGGGAGCCCGTCGCTTAACAGTTTAAAAAAAGCGTTATTCGGCAAAGAACTTATCTATCGGTTTCTTCCGGAGCAATACACCCGGAAAGGCAGCTGTAAAGGGCCCCTGGTAGGCGGCAACCTCTCCATCCTTTACAGCCTGACCAATACCAGTTCCGATATCAATACCAACGGGAAGATCCTGTTTTTAGAAGACCTGGATGAATATCTTTATCATATCGACCGGATGATGATGAACCTCAGGCGTTCCGGTAAGCTGGAAGGATTGGCGGGATTGATAGTCGGAGGAATGACCAAAATGCATGACAACGAAGTGCCTTATGATAAGACCGCGAACGAGATTATTGCCGAAGCAGTGGAGGATTATCCCTATCCTGTCTGTTACAACTTCCCCGCCGGTCACATCGATGACAACCGGGCGCTCATCCTGGGGAGGGAAGTTACACTGGAAGTCGGAGATGAAGTAAAACTTTTTTTCTAACCACCGGGTATATTTCAGTCTTTTTCCGGATTAACAGTTAGAAGAAGACAGAAGACAGAAGACAGAAGAAGTTGGACAATTGGACAGTTTGCAGTTGGACAATTTGCTTTTTGGGATTTGTTTGGAATTTGGAATTTGGAATTTGATTTATCATGTCCGAAAGCAACGAATTAGGCAAGCAGGGCGAAGAGATCGCCGTGACGCATCTCCTGAAGCAGGGATACCATATCCTTGACAAAAACTGGAGGGCGGGACGCAATGAAATCGACATCATTGCGAAGGACAAGGATTTTTTGGTCATCATCGAGGTCAAATCGAGGCGAAATGATACTTTTGCGGAGCCGGAAGAGGCGGTTACCAAAGAGAAGCAGCAGTCCCTGATCAGGGCGGCGAATGCTTACATCTTCCGTAAAAATATTACCCTGGAAGCGCGGTTTGATATCATTTCGATCATCCATAATAAAGACGAAACCAGGATAAACCACTTAAAAGACGCTTTTTATCCCCGACTTAGGACGGGCTGAAGCTTTTGTTACTATCTTTGCAAAATTCCAAATCCCAAGCACCAAACAAATTCAAAATCCAAAAAATCAAACTTAACATAGTTTTGGATTTAGGATTTAGTTTTTCGGATTTGTTTGGAATTTGGTGCTTGGAGTTTGGAATTTAATTATTTAGGTTAACAATAGCAACTTATGAGTGCCGAAAAAAGTCCCCGCCAGCCAAGAAAACCTTTTCAAAATATGGGGAAAAAAGAAAGAAGCCCGGGCCCGGATAAAAGGAGGACCGGCCGATCAGACAGCAGGATGGAGAAACCATACCGTCCTAAAGAAAGAGAAGAAAGACCGGCAAAACCTCGCTTCAAAAAAGAAAGACCATTTCCGGCAAGGGAAGATGGAGACAGACCTGCGAAATCACATTTTAAGAAAGAAAGGCCATATAGTCCATCTGCTCCTGGAAAGAAATACGCGACCCGCAGCGGGATACCTATCAAAGCCATTAAGGGAGAACCGGAAGGGATCAGGCTCAATAAATACATTGCAAACTCGGGGGTTTGTTCCCGGCGTGAAGCTGACGAACTGATCAAGGCCGGAGTAGTAAAAGTGAATGGTGAAGTTGTATCCGCTTTGGGAAGCAAAGTTATGCCCGGTGATAAAGTGCAGTATGGCGACCAAACCCTTTCCAATGAGAAAAAGCGCTATCTGCTGCTCAATAAACAAAAGGGTTATGTAACCACCACCAAAGACCCTCACGCCAAGAATACGGTGATGGAACTCATTGCCGGCGCCTGCAAGGAACGCATCTATCCCGTAGGACGGCTGGACCGGAACACAACAGGATTACTTCTTTTCACTAACGATGGCGAAATGGCGAAAAAGCTTATGCATCCCAGGTCAAGGATTAAGAAGATGTATCATGTGGTGCTTGACCAGCCCTTGTCGAAAGGGGATTTGATGAAAATTGCCGGCGGAATTGAACTGGAAGGTGATAGAGTAGAGGTCGATAGTATCGCTTATGTCGAAGATGCCGCCGACCGCCGCGAGATCGGCATGGAGATACATTCGGGACAAAACCGCGTCATCCGAAGGATGTTTGAATCGATGGGTTATAAGGTCACCAAGCTCGACCGGGTGATGTACGCCGGGCTCACCAAGAGAAACCTGCCACGGAGCAAATGGCGCTTTTTAACGGAGAAAGAAGTGATCTCGCTGATTATGATGCGATGATGAATTCCCGCAGGATTTTGTATTTTTATCCTGCAAATTAACGTCCTATGCGCGGCGATCCAAAGTTGTACCGGATACTTGAAGAACTGGTTATCAGTTTTGATTATTATGAGCATCCGGCTGCACCCACCATTGAAGAGGCCCTCAAGAACTGGAAAAACATCGATTCCACCCACTGTAAAAACATTTTTTTCCGCAATCACAAGGGCAACCAGCACTACCTTGTGATAATGGAACACTCCACGCCCTTTGCCATCCACGATTTGGAAAAGCGGCTGAAACAGGGAAAGCTCACCTTTGCATCACCGGAGCGGTTAAAAAAATATCTCGGTGTCACACCCGGGTCCGTTTCTCTCTTCGGCCTGATCAACGATGAAACCGACCATGTATATGTTTTTCTGGATGAAATGCTCAAAGATGCAAAACATCTGAGTTTTCATCCCAATGATAATACTGCCAGCCTGGTGATCACAGGGAAAGGGTTCATGAAATTTTTGAAATGGTCAGGAAATATGTTTGAGTTTGTTGAATTATAATACGCATGTAGGGGTCATCGGCCGGTGACCCCTACTAATTTAGATCAATCCCTTCCGCTTCAGCATCGGCTTAACATCCGGTTCCTTGCCCCGAAATAGCTTGTACAGGTTCATTGGATCATCAGTGCCGCCGCGGGAAAGGATATACTCCCTGAAAGCCTTGGCCGTCGATGGATCAAACAGGCTCGTCTCTTTGAAGGCTTCAAATGCGTCGGCATCCAGCACCTCCGCCCACAAATAGCTGTAGTAACCGGAGGAATAACCGCCGGCGAAGATATGGGCAAAATAAGGAGTGCGGTAACGCACCACGATCTCCGGAATGAGGCCGATTTTCGCCATCGACTGGTTCTCAAATGCAATGGCATCCACCTGTGTGGTATCGATACGGGTATGCCAGTCCATGTCGAGATAGCAGGCTGACATATATTCCACGGTTGTAAAGCCCTGGTTGAAATATTCGCTTGCAGTGATCTTGTCGATCAGCTCCTGAGGGATAACTTCGCCGGTTTTATAATGGCGGGCATACATTTTCATCACTTCCGGTTCGCTAGCCCAGTTTTCCATGATCTGGGAAGGCAACTCCACGAAATCCCGGGGTGTCGAAGTGCCCGAAATCTTACGATAGGTGCAGTCGGACAGCAAACCGTGGAGGGCGTGGCCGAACTCATGGAAGAGGGTGCTGACCTCTTCGAAAGTGAGCAATGAAGGCATATCTGGCGTTGGCTTGCTGAAATTGCATACCATGGTGATGATCGGGGTCACGGCAGAATCGCCCGCCATATACTGATCGCGGTAGCTATTCATCCAGGCGCCACCTTCCTTGCTGGCACGCGGAAAGAAATCCATATAAAGGATCCCGATGTGCGATTCGTCAGCTTCCTTCACTTCGAAGGTCCTGACTTCTGGGTGATATTTCTGGATGTCATTCCGCTCCACGAAGGTAATTTCATAAAGACGGGTGGCTACGTCAAACATTCCCAGGCGGACATTCTCCAGGGAAAAGTAAGGTTTCAAAGCTTCCTCATCCAGGTCATATTTCTGTTTGCGGAGCTTTTCAGCATAATACCACCAGTCCCAGGGCTCCAGCTTGAATTTCGACCCTTCCGCATCGATCATGGCCTGCAGTTCGGTCACTTCTTTCTTCGCAACAGGAAGTGCTGCCGACCAGACTTTATCCAGGAAAGTATAAACAGCCTGCGGGTTTTTGGCCATATTTTCTTCCAGGATGTAATCGGCATGGGTCGCATATCCCAGCAGGCTGGCCCGTTTCACGCGCAGCGCGGCCATTTTCGAAGCATTCTTCTTATTATCGTACTGGTTATTATTATCACCCCGGTTTATATAGGCTTTCAGGACTTTCTCCCTCAATTCCCGTTTATCGGAGAACTGGAGGAAAGGAATGCGGGAAGGGGAATGCAGCGTGATTATCCATTTTCCGTCCAGACTGTCTTCTTTTGCTGCTGCTGCGGCTGCATCCCTGACAAACTGCGGTAGGCCAGCCAGGTCTTCCGGGTTATCGATGATGAGCTTGAAGGCATTGGTCTCGGCCAGCATATTGTCGCCAAATTGCAGGGAAAGCAACGAAAGCTCCTTGTTGATCTCGCGCAGTTCCGCCTGCTTATCCTCCGGGAGATTGGCGCCACCGCGGGCAAACTGCTTGTAAGTTTTATCGAGCAATGTGGCCTGCTCGGTGGTCAGGTTGAGCTGCGATTTCAGCTCATAAACGGCCTTGATCCGCTGGAAAAGTTTTGCATTGAGCAGGATATTGTCGTAATGAGTGGTCAGAATAGGAGATACCTCCTTCGCAATAGCCTGCAGCTCCTCATTGGTATTGGCCGAAGTCAGGTTGTAGAATACGTTGCTGACGCTCACCAGCAAATCACCGCTGCGATCCAAAGCTACAATCGTATTTTCGAAATCCGGGGTCCCGGGATTTGCCACGATCGCATCAATTTCTGCCTCATGGACTTTAATGCCCTGCTGAAAGGCCGGCATAAAATGCTCGTTCCTGATCTTATCGAAGGCAGCAGTTTCAAAAGGTGTGCCGTAAGCGGTGAAAAACGGGTTTTCTTCTGTTTTCATCTTTTTTTCTCCTGTTGTGCAAGACATCATCATCCCCATAAATAACAGGGATAATCCAAAGAATGTTTTCATATTAGTTTGGTTTTTGAATTCAGGTGGCGAATTTAGGAAGAAATGCGATGGATAATAAAATTTCCCGCAGATTTACGCGGATAAACAACGCAAATAAGCTCAGAATAGGGAATCTTGCTTAACTCTAATCTGCGCCGATCTGTGTTTTAAAATCTGCGAAAATCAGCGAGAACCCTTAAATTACGATATACGAGAACCCTTAAATATCGAATTGCACTTGCTTATATTGCTTTACCCTCGTCGGTGCAGCATTTATCGTCTTTGCAGTTACAGCAGCAAAAACAACGTGTTCCTACCAGGATAAAAATGCCCAGGAACAGGAAACTATTCGCAATGAAAAAGAAGTTGAAGAAACTTCCGACACCAAGGAATTCGGTACCTGTGAAGAAACCGATGACGCCGCCCAGCATCAGCAGGCCGCCGAAAATCCCGGAAGCCCAGCCGAGATAATTGATAATTGCAATGATTTTCATTTTGAGTGGTTTTAGTGAACATCAAAGTTAATTAAAATAATTCGCCTTTGTATTTGGAAGTACATTTTTTCATATTTTTAGACCAATTAACTTAAATGGTCAAAAAGTTTAGGATTAATGGCGAAAGATCAGACTAAGGAAAAGATCCTGTCAGTTGCTGCCAGGATATTTGGAAAGTATGGATTCCAGAAGACCACGGTAGATGAAATTGCCCGCACGGCGCATAAAGCCAAAGGTTCTGTTTATTACTATTTCAAGAGCAAGGAAGAACTTTTCCTGGCCGTAGTCACGCAGGAGATCAATGTGCTTAAGTCGGGACTGACCCGGGTTATAGTGGATAGTCAGGATGCAACGGGTATGATCCGGAACTACCTGATGAACCGGATGATCCTGATGAAAGATGCAACGAACTACCATGAATCGCTGAAAGCTGATTTTGTAGATGATTTTGGGTTCCTTACCGATTGCCGGGCAGATTTTACCCGGTTCGAGATAGAACTAATGAAAGCGGTGCTCGACAGGGGCCTGCGGGAGAATAAATTCCAGATCAAGGACACCCAGGCCACCGCGCAGGTGATCATCCTGGCGATGAAAGCAATTGAGATACCTTTCTACCACCAGCATAAAATCGCCGAATACGAGCAAACCATCGTGGAACTGCTCGATATTCTCATAAAAGGATTGGAAAAACCATAATTTTTATTCAGAAAATGTTGAAAATACATGATTTTATCCTTATCTTTGTAATAAATATGACTAAAAAACGTTATTAGTCAAAATGAATAATTAAAATCAATAAACATGAGCAACCACGAGGAAATGAATATCGATCATAAGAAAGTCACAAATAAATTGTACTGCATTGATCCATCGCTTTCAGTGCGATAATTTTTTTACAATAGAACTGACTATAAAACAATAAACGTCAAAAAGTATATTTATGATCCGTCTTTCCAAGCTAATTATACACTACCGTAAAGCCATCATCATTATCACCCTTTTACTGACTGTTGTGATGGCAATATTCTTCAGGAATCTTAAAATCGACCCGGATGTATTCAATTATCTCCCGAAAAATGACCCGAAAGCCATGCTTTTCAGGGAGGTAGGCGATAAATACGGCGGGAATTATACCGGCGTCATCGGCCTGGAAACCGATGACATTTTTAACACGGCCACGCTGGAGCACATACGCCAGATAACCGACAGCCTTGAAACCATTCCTGGCGTCGGGACCGTAACGAGCCTGACCAATATCATCGACATTAAAGGAAGTGACTGGGGCATAGAGATCGGTAACCTGGTTGACAAGTATGATATTCCTCAAACAGATGAAGAACTGGCTGCTTTGAAAGCGTACGCTTTATCGCAGGATATGTACCGGGGCACGTTGGTTTCCGAAGATGCTACCTTCACGGCTGTCATGGTTAAAATTTCGGAAGGGATCGATAAGATCACCGTCGCCACGGCAATACAGGAGAAAGTCGAGTCCCTGAACCTGCCTGAAAAGGTTTATTTCGGCGGGATGCCGTTCGCATTTAAAAGCCTTGCCGACATTATCCTGGGCGACATGGACTTCCTGGCTCCTATCGCGGCACTCGTCATCATCATCGTGCTATTCCTGTCGTTCCGCTCCTGGCGCGGGGTGGTCCTGCCGCTGCTCACTGTCGCCATCAGTATCATATGGACCTTAGGCCTCATGGGATTGATTCATATCAGGATTTCTATCATCTCTGACGTCATACCGGTGATCCTGCTGGCCGTTGGCAGCGCTTACACTATCCATGTGATCAACCGCGTCAGGCAAACCAGGGCGGAGAACCCGGACCGGACGCTGCAAGAAGCCCTGGCGTATATCATCATCCCGGTATTCCTCGCCGCAACGACCACCATGGCCGGGTTCATCTCCTTCATCTTCGGTTCTTACCTGACCATGATCAGCACTTTTGGCATCTTTATGGCGCTGGGCGTGGCGTTCGCCATGGTACTGTCACTGACTTTCGCCCCGGCTGTAATGGCATTGTTCCCCGAAAAAATAAAACACGGGCAGCCTTTGAAGCAGAACAGCAAAGACCTGCTCGATAAGTTGCTTCAGAGGATTTTCAACCTGGTGATCAGCCATCCATGGCGTGTGATCATAAGCTGGTGCATTGTATTATGCATCGCCATTGCCGGCATATTCATGATTCAGCGCAAAGTGGATATCCTTGATTATTTCAGGAAATCCGATCCGACCCATATTGCCGAGGAGATCTTCCGGGAGAAATTCGGCGGGAGCATGCCTGTGTACCTGACTGTCAAAGGGGATGTCCAGGATCCCGAAGTGCTCAATACCATGCGCCTGGCGGCTGAGTTCATGGAACATTCTGAATCCGTGGTGCATACCCAGTCGGTGGCCGACCTGATCGAAGAGATGAACGAGGTGATGGGCGAGGGGAAGGTCATCCCGGAGAAAAAGAATAAGGTCGATCAGCTCTGGTTCCTGCTGGAAGGACAGGATATTATGGAGCAACTCGTGACGTATGAAAAGGATGAAGGACTCGTCAACGCGACGTTCAATACGGGTGATGTCGATAGGATGCAGGATTTTGTTGACAAGCTTCAGGGTTTTATCGATGAGCACCCGGCCTGGAAGGGGAAAGTAGATTTCACCGGATTGCCGTCGCTTTACCTGCAGATCGACCGGAGCCTGATCTTCAGCCAGATGCAGTCACTGATCTATGCCACGCTGCTCGTATTGCTGCTGGTCGCCATCATCTTGCGTTCATTACGGAGAGGCCTCCACGCCATCATCCCCATCCTGGCCACTTTGCTCGTTTTGTTTGGTTTTATGGGACTGGTAAAAATTCCCCTCGACATCGCGACGGTCCTGGTCGGAAGCGTTTCCATCGGGATAGGGGTGGATTATGCCATCCACATGATCACCCATTTTGATCACGAGATCAAAGCAGGCGCAGATGTTTCTTACTCGCTGGGACATGCCATCCGGATCAGCGGGCGGGCCATTGTTATCAATGTGCTGTCGGTGGCGCTCGGCTTCATGGTGCTCATGTTCTCGAACCTCGTCCCGCTGCAGCGCTTCGGCCTGCTCGTTGCGGTGACGATGTTCACCTCCGGCGCCGCGGCGCTCACGCTGTTGCCGGCAACATTGTTTATTTCCGGAAAATTCAAAGTAATAAATAAGCCACAAAAACACCAAGACACCAAATATCACCAAACCCTGTCAGTTAAACATTAACCGCTGTGAATTTTCGTGTTTTGGTGCTTTGGTGGCAATAAAGAGCACATTAAATAAAATTAAAAAATATACCAATGAAAAAGAAAATCTGTTTAGCAGCCCTTCTCCTGGCCTTTTCAGCATTAAATACAAACGCACAGACCGGCACGGAGATCCTGAAAAAGACCGATGCCGTCATGTACGCTTCCAAAGACCAGACGGCCAAAGTAAAAATCATCCTCACCGACAAGAAAGGCAACCAGCAGGAACGCGAAGCCGAATACATCCAGAAAGGCTCGGAAATGCGGCTTTTCAAATTCACCGCCCCCGCATCCCAGCAAGGCATCGCTTTCCTGTCACTCCCGGAAGATGTCATGTATATTTATTTGCCGGCTTATGAAAAGGAGCGCCGGATCGCCTCGCACGTCAAGAACCAGACCTTTGCCGGCACCGACTTCTCTTATGACGACATGGAATCCAAGCCCCTTTCTGATGAGTACGATGCTGAACTGCTTTCCCAGACCACGGATGCCTGGAAGCTGAAGCTCGTCCCGAAGACAGGCGTGGAGTCAGACTATTCCCGTCTCGAAATGCTGGTGAACAAGGACAACAATTATCTCCGCCAGGTTGACTATTATGACCGCGGCGGGCAGAAGATCAAGCAACTGGTAAACAAGAAGATCGAAAAGGTTGATGGCTATTGGGCCGCCACAGAAATGGAAATGACCGATTTAGTGAAGGAGCACAGCACGATCTTCAAAACCTCCCAGGTGACCTTTGATGATAATTTGACGGCAGAAGATTTCACAGTAAGAGAGATGAAGAAATGAAATCACTGATTTGTTTTATTTTATCCATCACTGCTCTTACGGCCGTTTCCCAGGAAAGCCCCTTACGCCTTTACGGCGAGCTTTACCTCGACAATCGTTTCCGCCTCGGGGACGGCCAGTGGTCATGGAACGAGAACCGCCTCGATCTACAGCTCGATAAGAAGTTGGCTGATAAGGCGAAGTTTCATTCCCAGGTCTGGCTGCGTTCCTTCGGTTATCCTTTCCTGCAGCATGCCGGGCAGCTTTTCGACAAGGACGAGACCTCCCCGTACAACATTGACATCCGCGAAGCCTATGTGGAGCTTTACGGTGTCTTCACCAAAAACCTCGACATGAAGATCGGACGGCAGCGGATAGCCTGGGGGACGGCCGACAAACTCAACCCCACCGACAATGTGAATTCTTATGACCTGGAGGACATCTGGGACTTTGGCCGCCATCTCGGATCCGACGCTATCCAGCTCAAGTATTATTTCAAAGATTTTTACCTCGAAGGCGATTACGTCTTTTATTTCCGTCCATCGAATCTTCCGCGCGGCGATTGGGCCGAAGGGCTTTTCATGCCCATGGAGCTTCCCGCCTACCTGCACCTGGCCGCTTACGACGACAGCCTCGCCATGCCCCGGCTTAACCTGAAAGAGAACGCCACTTATGCCGTGAAACTCGGGGGATTTGCAGCAGGTTTTGATTTTTCCGCCAGTTATGTTTATGGAAGGGAAGGGCTGCCCGTGAACTATTACAATAAAATTTCCCTTGCTGACGCCACTGGCGGGATAAGTGTTAAGAGCCTGTTTTTCTTCCCACGTCAGCATATTATTGGCATTGATATGGCCGGGGCCATAGGAATTGTAGGCATCTGGGCCGAAGCCGCCGCTTTTTTCCCCGAAGAAGAAATAATGCTCACCAATGATCTGTCGGCTTTTGGTCTCCCGCCTGTGGATTCCGTGATCTTAGAGAAGAAGCCCTGGTTCAAAGTAGCCGCCGGTCTCGACTATACCTTCCGCGGCGGACACTACGTGAACCTTCAGTACCTGCACGGATTTGTCCACGAACGCGGCCGCGGCAACCTGAATGATTATTTTGTCTTCAATTACGAGAAGTATCTTTTCAATGACAAATTAAAGCTCCGGCCTCTCACCTGCGCTTTTGTGATTTCTGGCTGGCAGGACATTCCCGGCAACCATGCATTGATCTATATGCCTTCTTTCTCATATCTTCCCAACGCCAACACCGAGATTTCCCTCGGCATCCGCCTGATTGGCGGCGCCGGCGACGACGTCTTTGCGAAGTATAAGGATAAGGATGAGTTTGTGCTGGGGGTGAGGTTTAAGTTTTGATGGGGTTTTTGCAGGCACATTTCGACAGGCTGTAAAAAATCGTATTTTTATCCTCATGTTCGATTTTTTAAATAAGCTGGATCGGAAAGGCCGCAAACCAAGGTTCGGGGGAGAGGAAATTTTTAAGTTCATCGGCCCGGGATTGCTGGTTACGGTTGGGTTTATCGATCCGGGGAACTGGGCGTCGAACCTGGCGGCAGGAGCCGATTATGGCTATACGCTTGTATGGATGGTTACCCTCTCCACCATCATGTTGATCTTTCTACAGCATAATGTGGCCCACCTGGGTATTGCAACGGGACTATGCCTGTCGGAAGCTACCACTATCTACCTTAAACCACGGTATTCCAGGCTTTTTCTCGGGTCGGCGATGCTCGCCTCCATCTCAACCTCGCTGGCTGAAATCCTTGGCGGCGCGATCGCCCTTAACATGCTTTTCAATATTCCCGTCAGGGCAGGAGCGCTGCTTGTCCTGGTCTTCGTGATGATCATGCTTTATTCGAACTCTTACCGGGTCATTGAGAAGTGGATCATTGCCTTTGTTTCCATTATCGGGTTATCGTTCATTTATGAGCTTACGCTCGTGAATATCGACTGGGACCATGCGGTCCGCTCCTGGGTGACGCCATCGTTTCCAAAAGGCTCCATGATCATCATCATGAGTGTCCTGGGTGCCGTCGTCATGCCCCACAACCTCTTTCTTCACTCGGAGATCATCCAGAGCCGCCAGTGGAACCGGAAGGATGAAAAGGTGATCAAAAGACAGCTCAAATATGAGTTTTTCGATACGTTGTTTTCTATGGTCGTAGGATGGGCCATCAACAGCGCCATGATTTTGCTGGCAGCGGCCACTTTCTTTTCATCCGGCACAAAGGTTACGGAGCTGCAGCAGGCAAACCAGCTCCTGGGACCATTACTCGGAAATCATGCGGCTGTAGTTTTTGCCGTTGCTTTGCTCTTTGCAGGCGTTGCGTCAACCATCACCTCCGGCATGGCGGCGGGAAGCATTTTTGCAGGGATATTCAAAGAGCCGTATGATATCAAAGATAACCACTCGCGCCTGGGGGTAGCGCTTTCGCTGGTAATTGCTTTCGGGATCATCCTGCTGATATCAAACCCTTTCATGGGATTGATCATTTCCCAGATGGTGCTGAGTATCCAGCTTCCGTTTACTATTTTTCTGCAGGTCCGCCTGACATCCTCCGGGAAGGTTATGGGAAAATACAAGAACACGATGTTTACCCGCACGCTGCTTTATACCATCGGGGGGATCGTGACGTTGCTGAATATTATGCTTTTTATCAGCTTCTTTGTTTAGTGAAAGGCTACCTTAAATTTCTTTTCTGTTCAGCGAAAATCTGCGTTTATCAGCGAGAAACTTTTTTGATGGTTCTCGCAGATGCGCGCAGATTAAAGCGCAGATTAGCACAGATTATATATTTTAATTTTTTATTCTTACTTCCCTGATGTAATCTAATCCCGGAAACTTCTTCTCCCAGTAAGCATTGCCTTGCACCATCACCGAGTCCTGGTGGTTGGCGGGCTCGAAACCATTGTTACTGTTGAATGCTTCAACGACCTCAAAGCCGCTGATGATCCTGGCTATGGGTGGAAAACCGCGGAGGCCGTTATAATTGATCGTATCGAGCTTGAAATTGTCTTTAATATTGATGAAAAGCTGGGCGGTGCGGGTATTTGCACCATCACGGGCATAGGAAATAACACCCTTCAGGTTGCTCCCTTTGACGGGCTCATCTGCAATGGGCCGTTTGTCCCAGAAGAAATTGGCTTCGGAGCTGTCAGAAATACCGAACTGGACGACGTATTCGGGCTGAACCCGGAAGATGCAGTTGTCGGTGTAAAAGCCTGACTTAATGAGTTGGTATAGCCTGTCGGCGCCCTGTGGCGACCAGTCCCGGTAAGCTTCAATGGTGATTTCTCCTTTGGTGGTGACAAAAACGGCCTGGAAGGTGTCCGGGGCGGTGAGATGGAGAAGGGCTGTATCAGGGATGGTCTGACTATGGAGAGAAAGGGCTGATATGCTAAGCAGGAGCATGATCAGGGATTGGGGGAGAAGAGGTCGGTTCATCCTTTTTTTAAGCTAATTTAGGATGTTTCCGTTAAATCATAGACACAGAAATGATTTACGGTTTACAATTTACAATCTAAGATCTTAGATCTTAAACTGTAAATTGCAAATCATTTTTCTTAAAAATTAATTCAGGAAGATTTCCCGCATCGTTTTTCTCCCGGTAATTTCCCTCAGGGTCGAATAGCTGGAAACGGTTTTTTGGAATTCTTCTCCTAGTGCTTCCCTGATCTTTTTCTCAACATCATCCCTCTTTGCGTCCCTTTCCGGATTCGGATCGTATGAAGCAAAATTCTCTGCCTCGGTCATCAGGATCAGGTCGAAATCCTGGGGATTCGATGCTTCACCCATAAGGATCTTGTAAGATTTGATCAGTTTTTGCTGGACTAACTCATCCATGGATGCTTTCCAGGTTTTACTCAGGCCTTTTAAATAATCATCCCCCATATTGGCCTTTAGTTTAACAAAAGTCAGGTTCCAGACTGAGCCTTCAGAATAAAGGTCGGCCTCCTGTGCTTTCAGATTTAAGGAGATCAGGATCGAAGTAAGGAAAAACACGCTGAATAGCGTAACAGTAAGCTTTTTCATAATTTTAATTTTAGTTGGGTTATTGGTTATTAAGAAATATTCTAAACAAAGGTATTTAATAAAACAGGTGTAGGGAATATTTAACGATTCTTTAACAAAAAATAGGGATTAAGTTCTTGAAAATCATGACAAAAAATGCCTTGAATAAAACTGGAATAAGGTTTCTCGCTGATGGGCGCAGATATTCAGCGCAGATTTCCGCAGATAAGAGAAAATGTATTTTTAAGATCAGCGTAAATCAGATGTAAAAATCTGCGTAAATCAGCGAGAAACAGTCTTAAATCTGCATAAATTTGATCAGAATTTAACAACAAGTGATATGATCGGGTTAAGCGGGTATGATATTTAAAAACGATTGAATATGATCGAAATAAGGGAAGAAAGAAAAGAAGATTTTGGAGCAGTCAGGATCGTTAATGACATGGCATTCAACCAGCCACAGGAAGGCAACATCGTAGAGAAGCTCAGGAAATCAAGCCTGGATCTACTGTCGTTAGTGGCTGTTAAAGATGGAAAAATAGTCGGCCATATTTTCTTCAGTCCTGTCGAAATTCCGGAACATCAAAACATAAGACATGGAATGGGACTGGCCCCACTGGCTGTTATACCCGAATACCAGGGAAAGGGAATCGGTTCAATGCTGGTCAGGGAAGGAATCAGCAGATTAAAATCGAAACAGGTGCCTTTCATCATTGTCCTCGGACACGATACTTATTACCCTAAGTTCGACTTTGAACGGGCTTCGGATTACGGCATAAAATGTCAATGGGATGGAGTCCCGGATGAAGCCTTCATGATCATCATCCTTGATAAGGAAATCATGAAAGACGTCAGTGGCGTTGCAAAATACAGGGATGAATTTAATGAGGCCATCTGAGGAAAAAAGGCGGAAAAATAATTAGTTTTGTAATGATGGTATTCACAGACGAATATTACATGCGAGAAGCCCTGAAGGAGGCGAGGAAAGCGCTCGATCTGGATGAAGTGCCAGTTGGCGCTGTCATCGTCTGCTACGACCGGATCATCGCACGGGGCCATAACCTGACCGAGCGGCTTAATGACGTCACGGCCCACGCCGAGATGCAGGCTTTCACGTCAGCCGCTAACTACCTGGGTGCGAAATACCTGGAAGAATGCACCCTTTACGTGACCCTCGAACCATGCGTAATGTGCGCGGGGGCTGCTTTTTGGACGCAAATCGACCGGGTGGTTTATGGTGCCGCTGACGACAAGCGCGGTTACACAAAAACCAATGCGCCATTGCTTCATCCCCGCACGAAAGTAGTGCCGGGCATCCTCGAAGCAGAATGTGCTGACTTGCTGATAGAATTTTTCAAATCAAAACGACAAGATGCAACTGAATAAAACCAACGAGGGAGCGCGGGAAGCCGCAGCCCGCATCGGCGAAGTGGCCGGGCTGCTCTGGGAAAAAGGCTGGGCAGAAGGAAGCGGGGGGAACATCTCGGTAAATGTGACAGAGTTCTACCCGGGAATCCGCATGGATTTCCGCATCTTTCCGATGATCCCGCTGGAGGTGAAATACCCCGCCATCGCCCATCATCACATATTTATCACAGCCAAAGGATCCCGCATGCGGAACCTGGCCAAAGACCCAAGTACGGGCCTTTGCCTGATCAAGCTATCGAAGAAAGGAGACTGTTACCAGGTGCTCTATGAAGATCCGGAACATCCCCTCTTCCCCTCTTCAGAACTACCTTCACATTTAGCCATCCATCATCACATGGTGAAGCAGGGACAGGGAGAAAAGGCCATCGTCCATACCCATGCCGATGAACTTGTAGCACTCACGCACGATAAAAACCTTCAAAGCGAAGCCCGCCTGAATGAGATCCTCCTGAAAATGCATACTGAAACAGCCTTTTTTATTCCTGAAGGCATAGGCTATGTGCCGCTGGAAGTGCCTGGTTCGCAGGAGTTGGCAAAAGCCACCCTTAAATCTCTCAAAGACCACAGGATCATCCTTTGGGAAAAGCACGGTTGCCTGGCGACAGGAAAAGATGTGCACGAAGCCTTTGACCGCATCGACCTGATGGCTAAAGCGGCACGGATCTACCTAATGTGCAGGACTGCCGGAATTGATTAATGTTGAATTTTGAATTTTGAATGTTGAATTCGGTAATTATTAATAAGTCCTCCATTCAACATTTAACATTCAACATTCAACATTTTACTTAACTGCCCACCCGTAATCAACATATTCCCAACTCACAGAATCTCCCTTAACGTTCACCAGCACAAACCCTTCCTCCGTGCCTAAGTATGATCCTTCCCACCAGGCTGCTGATACAGCGCCGCCGGTTACAAAGTTGGTGCCGAAGACATAGAGCGTTTCGTAGTAATGAAGATGGCCCTGGAGCACCAGTTTTAGATTATGGTTTTGAAAAAGACCGAGGACCTCTCTGGAATTGACAACCACTTCGCCTGGCTCATTGGCGACCGTTGCCCCGCGCAGGATCTGGGCTTCGGTGGTCAGGAGCGGAATGTGGAGGCTGATGACGATCGGGGTCTCCGGGGCGATATTGGTAAGTTGATTCTTTATCCACTGTATCTGTTCTGCATCGATGCCTCCTTCATAGCCGCCTTTGCCGTCCTTCACCACGGAATCAAGGATCAGGAAGACCCAGCCTTTGTGATCGATGCGCTGGAAACGCGGCCCGATACGTTTTTCAAACATCTTCTCCCCGTATTCGGGATGGTTGGTATCAGCGCCGCTGCTGGCATACCAGCCGTAGTGCTCATGGTTGCCCATAGTGTTGTAAACCGGCATTTTGAATTCCTTCTCCATGGCCGTATAGATATTATAAATCGTATCGGCCCGGCCATGAGTTTGTCCCAGGCAATCCATCACCAGGTCGCCGCCGGTGATGACGAATTCGGGATTCAGTTCATTCACTTTGGTGATCGCTGCCCGGAAGCCTGCTTCGGCATTATTTTCAGGCTGGACGTGGATGTCGGTCATGAAAACGAAGCTGAATTCGTTGGCGGGTTGTTTTGCCGGGGTTTGATTGGTATTGCAGGATGTGGCAAGAAAGATGATGGTAGCAATAATGAAAGTGCGAAAGAATAAAGATTTTAGGCTCATAAATCTGGTTTTAATTGAGGGGCCAAGATAAAGGTTTCTCGCTGATTTTCGCAGATCAAGATGCGGATTTGCGCAGATATTTTAAATGCCGATTCTGCGTTTATCTGCGAGAAACCTAATAATCAATGAATTATCAGCACCTTCCGGGAAATCGTCTGCCTGCTCGTCTCAACCCTGACCATGTAAACCCCTGCCGGATAATCTGAAACTTGTATTTCATAATACCTTTCATCCACCATTTTTTTCGACATCAATTTACCAAAAGAATTGAAAATGCTGACAAACTGCAAGGTTTCAGACGACTCAATACTCACCTCCCGCGCAGACGGATTGGGGAAGATTCTCAGATATCCGTCATTCTTCAGTTCAACCGGATCGGTATTTGTGAATATCACGCATGCCTCTGTAGAATAATCCGATTCGCAACCGTCGGGAAAGACCGATTTCAGCTTATAACACGATGTCATATAACCGGAACTTACCATATCGATATATTCCAGGCCTTCAAGCTCGGCGATCATTTCGGGATCATTCCCGTCTACGCTTTTGAATAACTGGTATTTCCAAACCGGATAGCCTTCCCTTTCAAAATAGGCTTTGATATTCCAGTTATAATCCAGTTCCGGGTTAACTTCAAACAATGTTGTCCAGGGTTGATTTAATCCAAATTGATAAAGATTGCCAAAGCCGTCAATACATGGGCCATCATCTACGGACATCGAAAATCCGGTAGCTTGAGAATATTGATACCCGACCATGAGATCCCTGGTAATATCGACCTTCATCGGCACATCCAATGAGATATTGTTCCAGTGGTCGATATCGAGATTGCCGGCTGCCTGGGCATAAACAAGGTCTTTATTCTCACCGGTCCAGATTGCAATTTTATAAAATGTTCCGCCATTGCACGGAATAAATCCAATTGAAGTCAGTGTGGCATCTTTTAAATTTGCCAACTGATCTGGTGTCCACAGCACTGCACATGACATCCACATATATTTTCCTACCCCGACGCCAACCTTGGAGCTTTGCTCCCCATCATCCCATTGGCGCCATTCACCCAGTTTAGGTAATGGTTCTTCCCAGGTCACCAGGACGGAATCCTCTGAAGAAGGTGAGATGGTTGCCTGCACATTTTTAGGTGGATAACATGCTCGTCTTACTGCGATGTTATCAATAGCCCAGTAATTGATATCTGCTGAATTTTCACCCTGGGCATCGAACCGGATCCTAAAGGAATTGTCGTTGAAATATGACGTGATATTAACGGTATCACGCCGCCAGCCAAAGCTTCCTTCAAGATTATCGTATGTCAAAACCGTATTCCAGGTATCATTTAAATAATCATACACCTGTACCAGCAGTTTTTCATCCCCGGTTGCATTGACTGAAGAAAGCGACAAATCATATTCGAGGATGATATCCACAATTCCCCAGTTTAAAAAAAAGTAGCTTTGAAGTGTATCTTCATATTGGTTCAGGATCGAATCCGTGCTGAAAACGGCAGCAGGCGCTTCATTGCCCAATTCCGGATCGACTTTCCAGTTATTACCGGAGAATTTCCAGTAATTGTATATCCAATCCGACCAGTCTTCAAAGAAATCAAGCTCATTCCAGCAACAACTATACACCCCTGCCGGCCCTTCTTTCATGGATTCTCCGATTTCACCCGGAAATCCATATTCACTTAACTCGTAAAGGGCTGTGACTTCGTAAAGAAAAACTGACTCTTCACTGTAATCAATGGGATCAATGTAATTGCAGCAGCCCGGTTCGGTGCAATAGACATAAGCTATAAGAATATCATTCCGGTAAACATTATAACCAATCAGGTAATCAGGATTATCAGGGGGCTCCCACCACAGAATTGCAGCGTCATCTGGTGCGGTTGCCATAAGGTGATAGGGTTTGGGAAAATAATCCGAGCGTACATTTTGCCAAACCGTATCCGAGATGCCATCCTGGTAACGTGCAAGAACTCCGCAGTTATGAATGCTGTAAAACTCAAAATTATATTGGTACGAAGTGGTAGTGACCTGGGCAATTAAATCCGAATCCAGGAATACTTTGTATTTGATAACCTGGTTCGGATTCCGGTTGGAGTAAACCACCACATTGTCGATAGCCCAGCCGGAGGCATAATAACCGAAATCATCAGCATGAAAGGCGAGTTGGAATTTGTTTTCGCCATCTGTTCCGGAGAACGATGAAAGATCGACTTCCTGGTTTTTCCAGTCCAGGTCGGCATCCAACGGAAGGAGAAGCTGCCAGGTATTTCCGCTGTCCAGGCTATATTCCAGGAAAGCCCGCTGTCCGTAACCGCCATCAAAATATGAATCGAAGAAGAGCTTGAAGCTATCGGCAACGGTCAGATCCATAACCGGGGTGACCAGGTAGTCCATACTTCCATTGTTACTATAGGGCGCGCTGTCATCATTTGCAAGGGCAAAACCTCCCGGATGTTCCGGAACATGCCAGTAGTAATAATCAGGGGATTCAACACCCAGCCAGCCAACGCCAAGACTATTTACAGTCCATTCTTCCGGAGGAAAAGAACCGCTATCAAAATCTTCATCCAGGAGGACGATTTTCGGTGATTCCCAGGTGGCCAGCAAAGAGACGGAATCAACCCGGAAGTTATAGGGAGGAAGGAAATTACGATGATCGTCGCTTTGTCCGGAGAGGGGAGCAGTCCATATCAGGATGACTAATATGCTAAACCATCTGATCATGGGTCAATATAGAGATTATTTGGTTAGTAATCAATAAACAAGACAAGGTTTTGGGCAGAATGGTTGCATTTTGAATGTTATTTAAGTTTCTCGCTGATTTACGCAGATCAAGACGCGGATTTGCGCAGATATTTTAAATGCCGATTCTGCGTTTATCTGCGAATAAATCTGCGTTTATCTGCGAGAAACCTAATAATCAATGAATTATCAGCACCTTCCTGGAAATAGTCTCCTTTTCTGTCTCAACCCTGATCATGTAAACCCCTGACGGATAACCTGAAACTGGTATTTCAAGATGCCGGTCATCAACCTTTTTCTTCAACATCAATTCACTAAAGGAGTTGTAAATGCTGACAGAATGCAAGGTTTCTGTTGATTCGACCCGGATCACATCCGAGCTTGGGTTCGGGTAGATGGATAATGAATCATTTTCGTTTTCAACAATTCCGGGACATCCTTCCCATCCTTCATTTGAAAAACCTGATTCACATGTGTCATTTTCGTTTATAAAAAGTGCGGAAACTTTATAGAGGTGATAATTAATCCCTCCACACACGGAATCATCCAGATAATAATTCTGATCCGAGTATTCTCTGAGGAAATAAGGTTCCCCGTCATCTGACCGGTAAATGGCATATTTAACCGAATTTTGGGAATCCCTATTTTTATCATCGAGAGATTGAATATGAGCCGCTATATTCCAATTATAATCCAATTCCGGATCGATTTCCAGCAAGGTTTGCCAATCTCCGAATTTCAACATGTTGCCATAACCATCTATGGCGGGGCCATCATCGACGCCTGCAGGGTATCCGGTATATCCGTTAAATTGATAACCAACCCATAATTCCTGGGTGATATCGATCGGCACCGGTGTATCCAGTGTAACGTAGTTCCACTGTCCGATAAGAGGGGAAATCACTTCCTGATCTACGACCATATTAGCTGCGTCGGCACCAATCCAAACCCTGACCTTGTAGGTTGTCTCTTCTTCTGCCGGAAAGAAGGCGATTTGTATTACAGAAGCACCTTCAAAATCTGTTAGCTGTGCCGGCTCCCATCGTGCTGCAACATCAATATCCAACGGAGTGGAAACACCTATTGAATTGCCTGCATTTACCCCATCATCCCAATAAATCCATTGATCCACAAAACCTATACCTAACGGGCTTTTCCAATTTAATTCAATATCGCCAGTAAAATAATTCGCATGAACTTCCAGATCATAGGGTGCTTTACAAGTCCTGTAAACATGGATATTATCAATACACCAGCTTAAAATGTTTATTGAGTTCTCACCATGGGCAGAAAAGCGAATCTTAAAAACTTCATTCATAGCTAATGGGGTGATATCAAGGTGTTCCGAAAGCCAGTCGAAGCTTCCTTCCAGGTTTGAAAAGGTGTCTGCTGTTGCCCACACCTGGCTTTCCCAGTTCCAGACCTGAACAAATAGAAATTCATTACCTGTTGGCATGACGGCATCAAGCTTGATATCAAAATCCAAGAATATCTGGCCTTCAGACATAGAATCGGCCTGGAGGGGATAACTTTCCAGACTTATAAAGTAGTTGCTCTGGATCGGATCCCAGGTGAATTCGGCAGTTGGTGCCGGGTGCCCTGCCTGGCCGTTAATTGACCAGTTTGGCCCGTCTGTAGTCCAATTATTTTCATCAAAATTCCCTGAATCCCAGTTTTCCAGGAAATCAAGCGGATAACCATATCTGCAAATAAATTCGGTTTCCAGTGGCATAGATTCCCCGGTTTCGCCCGGATATCCATAAGAAGTAAGATCGTATAATGCCGTAAGTTCGTATTGATAGATTCCCGGTTGTAAACCCTCATCTACATATATTGGCGGAATTGGCCCAGTTGGTACAAATTCAACAAAATCCCCATCCCTGTAAAGATTATATCCCAGGAAACCAGGAGGAATAGCGCCTGTGGAATCCATCGGCGGGCACATGATGAGTGGCAGGAGCCCGGTATCGGCCTGGTAGAAACATGAGGGAGGGTACAAATATTCCGATATAAATGATACATATTCCGATGAACTCAAACCACTGGTATATTGTGCTTTTACATTGAGGGTATATTCCTGGCCATAGGAAAGGGCGGGCAGATCCAGGAAAGTCGTATCAGTGGTTGCAATCAAAGTATCATTGAGAAACACCCAGTAACCGGTTAACGTGTAAGGAGGCTCGGGCGAATAAACCCGCACGCTATCAATTGCCCAACCGGACGCATCCTGCCCGTTATCATCCGCATGAAAAGCAAACCATATCCGGTCGCTTTCCGGGCCTGAGAAGGCGCTAAGGTCAAGTTCAATCAGTTCCCAGGATGTTGAAGGCTCCAGTTGATATAATGTTTCCCATTCAGAATAATCAAAGCTGTATTCTATAAAGGCCTCCTGCCCGTTGATGCCATCAAAATAACTATAAAATGAAAGAAAGTTATTGAACCTGTAGTCAAGATTAGGAGCGGGAGTGATCAGATAATCCATGCTTCCGTTATTGCTGTCACCAACAAACAAGTCATTTGTGCATGCATAATAGCTATACCATCCGGGAATGCTCCATCCGGCGCCGCTTCCATCACTGGTCCTGAACCAGCCATTCCCCTCGCTTAATGCCTGCCAGCCGGCTGGAGGAAAAATATTATCTTCAAAATCCTGATCGAGACCAACTACCTGAGGTGGATCCCATGTTGCATGCAGCGAAACCGGATCCACAGATAAATTCCTTATGGGATAATGTCTGCACGATAGCATTATATTAAAAACCTTATCAGAACCAATATATTGATTTTCAAGAATATAATAATCATTTCCAGGCGCATATACTGTAATGTCAATGTGTATTCCACCGGGTGAACAAAACTCAAGAGTAATTGATCCGCTTCCACCCTCCATATCGATCGGGTAAACTACTCCGTTAACTGTTAAAACGGTATATTCCCACCAGGTCGTGTCGCATAAAATAACACTGATGAATACAGTAAATGAATTCAGATGTCCTACAACATTGGAAACATTGTAATCCGACCATTCCCCGCTGGTATAGTGCGATTTTACACCATAAGCAAACCACCCTTGCGGCAATCCGGCCCAATCATAATCATGATATTCCGAGAGGGAGGTTGTGTCCAGAAATGTCGTGTCGCCAAGCAGGGGAGAGCCGTTCGGATCGAAATTGGAAAAACGGTCGATCTGGTAATAATCAATTTCCTTTTCCCTGTCATTGTGTAAAAGTTCCAGGTAATAAGACCGACCGGGCCATTCTATGTGGCACCAGGTGTCGTCATCCATGACAGTGGCCACGACAGTGAACCTGGAATCGGTAATTGCCCGGCTTGGTATAACCTCAGACGTGGGTTGCACAGCCTGGGGAAATCCTATATCTCCAAACAGGAGAAAAAAAAGCACGAAACACAAACGGTATAACTTTTTCATCATGGCAATTGTTGTTTCTTGATGACAAAGACACGTTTCACGGACGGAAGGGAAGAACATATATTAAGACAAGGTTTAGCTCAGAATGGTTGCATTTTGAATGTTATTTAAGTTTCTCGCTGATTTACGCAGATCAAGACGCGAATTAGCGCAGATATTTTAAATGATGATTCTGCGTTTATCTGCGAATAAATCTGCGTTTATCTGCGAGAAACCTAATAATCAATGAATTATCAGCACCTTCCTGGAAATAGTCTCCTTTTCTGTCTCAACCCTGATCATGTAAACCCCTGGCGGATAACCTGGAACTGGTATTTCAAGATGCCGGTCATCAACCTTTTTCTTCAACATCAATTCACCAAAGGAGTTGTAAATGCTGATAAATCTCAATTCTTCTGAAGATTCAATCCTTATAAAGTCATTTGATGGGTTTGGGTAAATGTTGATATAAGATTCTTGATTATTTTCATTTAGTCCATCACAACTCTCCCATCCTTCATTTGAAAAATCCGATTCACAGGTGTCAATTCCACTAATATGAAGGGCAGTAACTTTATATCCATGAAAAAAGGGAGGAAGTCCACATACAGAATCATCCATATAGAAATTCTGATCCGAATAATCTCTAAGGAAATAAGGCCCGGCGTCATCATACCGGTAAATCGCATATTTTATCGAACTGTTATATTGAATATTTTTATAAAGATAAGCCTGGATGTTCCAGTTAAAATCCAGTTCCGGGTTAATTTGCAATAAGGTTTGCCAACCTCCAAGGTTTACCATGTTGCCGTATCCGTCGATTGCAGGACCGTTATCCACTCCTGCCGGATAACCTGTAGAATTATTCACACGGTAACCTACCCACAATTCTTTTGAAACGTCCAGGACTACAGGCGTAGTCAGCGTTACAATGTTCCATTGGTCAATAAGAGGATTCTCGACCGGCTGATCAACGATCAGGTTAGCGGCACCTTGTCCTATCCATACCCTAAGCTGGTATGTTGCTGCTTCTTCTCCCGGGAAAAATGCGATTTGTGTTAATGAATAACCATCATAATCTGCCAGCTGGGAAGGAATCCATCGGGCTGCGACATCAAAATGATCAGCACCGCTTGTACCGATCGAGGTACCTGAATATACACCATCATCCCAATGAATCCACTGATCGTATTCAATACCATCCCATGTGAGTTGTATTCCATTATAACTCCCCATAACGTCCAAATTATAAGGTTCATTACAATCCCGGTAAACATGGATATTGTCGACTAACCACCATAAAAGGTTTACTGATGATTCACCCTGAGCAGTAAAACGAATCTTAAAGACTTTATTTATCGCATAATCAGTAATCTCAAGATGTTCAGATACCCAGCCAAAACTACCGTAGTCGTTCAAATAAGTTTTTGCTGTTGACCACGCCTGGCTTTCCCAGTTCCAGACCTGAACAAATAGAAATTCATTACCTGTTGGCATGACGGCATCAAGCTTGATATCAAAATCGAGGTAAATCTGCCCGGCAAACATTGAATCCGCCAGGAAAGGATAACTTTCCAGGCTCATGGAGTAATCGTTCTGGATTGGATCCCAGGTGAATTCTGCTGCCGGGGAGGGATTCCCAACCTGGCCGGTAATCGACCAGTTTGGCCCTTCAGCAGTCCAGTTATTCTCATCAAAATTCCCTAAACTCCAGTTTTCCAGGAAATCAAGCGGATACCCCCATCTCATAATATAATTGGTCCATTGTGGCATTGATTCCCCGGTTTCACCAGGAAAGCCAAAAGGGGTAAGATCAAACACACCGGTAAGTTCGGCATCTGTATGGATTGGAGAAGGCCATTCCGGATCATAAGTTGTTGTTGAAGAAGGTAAAAAAGTAATGAAACTACCATTTAAGTGGAGATTATATCCCATAAAATTAAAAGGAACAGCTCCTGTGGAATCCAGCGGCGGGCAGATGATCAGTGGCTGATTTCCGGTATCAGCCTGGTAGAAGCATGACGGGGGGTAAAGGTAAACTGATGTGAATGTTGTGCATTCCGCTTCACTTAGTCCGGAAGGGTAATGTGATTTCACACATAGGGTATATTCCTGTCCATAGGAAAGAACGGGCAAATTTATGGAAGTCGTATCGGTTATCGCTATCAAGGAATCGTCGAGATAAACATAGTAATCGATCAATGAGGCAGGTGGATCAGGTGAATAGACTCTTACACCGTCAATGGCCCAGCCGGATGCATCCTGCCCGTTATCATCCGCATGGAATGCAAACCAGACAGGTTCGCTTTCCGGACCTGAGAAGGCGCTGAGGTCAAGTTCAATATATTCCCAGGATGTTGAAGGTTCAATCTGATCCCATATATCCCAGTATGGATCGCCATCCATGCTGTATTCTGCAAAAGCCTCCTGCCCGTTACTTCCATCAAAATAACTATTGAATGAAAGAATAAAATTATACGTGTACCTGAGATCAAGAACAGGCATGATCAGATAATCCGTGCTCCCATTATTTTCACCCACGAGCAAATCATTGGTACAGGCATAATAACTGTCCCACCCGGGGATGTTCCATCCGGCGCCGCTTCCGTCGGTTGTCCTGAACCATCCGTTCCCATCGCTTAATGCCTGCCAGCCGGGAGGAGGAAATCCATCCTGTTCAAAATCATCATCCAGCATGACCACCTGCGGCGGATCCCAGGATGCATGCAGCGTCACCGGATCTGCGAATGTATTCCTGGCAGGATAATGAGGGCATATCAGTGATATGTTTATTGTCGAATCATCATTCCAGTAAACATTTTCCAGAACATATGCTGAATTACCCGGCGCGGTTGCCGTGATGGTATAGTATCCCTCGAAAACCTCCTCAAAAAGTAATGCCCCTGAACCATTTAAAGAGTATGACCAGTATGGATAACTGCTTCCCTCCAAAGTGACTTCCGTTAAATCCGGCCAGGTAGTATCACATAAATCGACATTGATGGTCAAATCATGATTTAATAAATGTGGTACGATATTAGAAACATCGTAATCCGTCCATTCGCCGCTGGTATAATGCGTTTTCAAACCATAAGCATACCAGCCTGCCTCCAATCCGGCCCAGTTGGTATCATTATAATATACATTAGAGGTTGTATCCAACAAAGTCGTATCGCCAAGAATAGGAGAGCCATCCGGATCGAAACCGGAAAAACGGTCAAGCTGGTAATAATCGATATCCCTTGAAGGTTCTTCATAACCAACAACCCATGCCCGGATCATGAAATCCTGCAGCGGGGAAAGGACCCAACCGGGTGCTCCCTGGAAATAGCAGTAGCTGATAAAATAAGTTGGATTATCGTTATCCACACCAACAGGCGCTGCGTTTGGAGATGGAGCAGTCTGTTTCATGGCAAGGTAGAAGTCACCTTCGGAAATATTTGCCGTCATGCCTTCAAACTCCACCCAGCCATAGTTATTTACCGTAACATCCATAGAATCGAGCGCAGTACCGGGAAGACCGTCTTCGCCGTCATCATCGTAAACCAAAACCTGGAAAGATGTTCCCAGGAACGGACCGGGGAAAGAGCCGTCGCCCACATAGATCCGGCCCCCGATTATATTTATCGGGTAACCGTAAGGAGTGAACCTGTTAGCATTCATGCTTCCGGAGTTTGCATAAATGAAATAGTCATCAGCTTCACCATCATCGTAAACCAGTTCCCAGTAAGGAGGATACCAACCCCAGACAACTTCGCACCAGGTATCGTCATCCATGACAGTAGCATGAACAAATGGCCTTGAATCAGTGAATTTTTGGTTTGGTAAAATCTCTGACTCAGCGGGTATAGCCTGGGAAAATGCTATAACTCCATGTAGGAGCAAACAGAGCATTAAAATCAAACAGTATAACTTTTTCATCATGGCGTTGGTTAATTAATAATGACAAAGAGACGTATCACGGATGGAAAGAAAGAACATATATTAAGACAAGGTTTTGCTAATAATGGTTGCATTGGAATGTAATTATGTTTCTCGCTGATTACGCAGATATTTTAAATGCTTAATCTGCGTATTTCTGCGAAAAAATCTGCGCTGATCTGCGAGAAACCTTTAATCAGCAGAAAATTACTAATATTGTTCCTCCTTAGAAATCAAAAAAATAAAGCAATGCTACGACGATTATCTCTCTTTCTCCTCTTCACCGGAAGCCTTTTCACAGCCTTTTCCGGTCCGGTGGACGAACGCCTTAAATCCATCAATGCCGCCGATTACCCCGGCGCCAATCTGGTGGTGGTGTTCGACAGCACTTTTGCCGATGTCCGTGAAACCGGCCTGACGTATGTAAACATCCACCGGCTCTATAAGGTGCTAACCCCTGCCGGAGCCCTGCAACTGAACGTCATCAAATTTGATTATGACCCGTTGTCGGCTTATGTCGATATTAAAAAAGTGGTGGTTTATAGAAGCGTGGAAGCAGGGGGGCATGGAGGCATGGATGAGGGAAGTGGAGGAGGTTCTGAGGTTACTAATCCTGTCCTCGATTACCCCGCCCCGGCCCGCGCTATCTACTGGGGCGCCAGGGAAAAGATGATCGAAGTGGGAAGGCTTGAACCGGGCGATGCCGTCGAAGTGTGGCTTTTCCGCAAGGGCTTTACCTACGCATTGCTGACGGATGAGCAAGGCGACGACGACCGCTACATCCCGCCGATGCGTGGCCATTTCTACGATATCGTGACCTTCTACAGCGACGACCCGATCATCGAAAAAGTTTACCGCGCCAGCATTCCTGCCGATAAAGTCCTGCAATATGAGTTTTATAACGGGGAAGTGCAATCATCTGCTGTCAGGCAAGGCGATATGATGGTCTATACATTTTCAAAAAAAGATATCAAACCGCTGAAAAGAGAGCCCGGCATGGTCGATCTTTCCGATGTGGCGCCCAAGCTGCTGCTGTCGACCAGTCCCGACTGGTATGCCAAATCGAAATGGTTCTACCAGGTTAATGAAGACTTCGGCAGTTTCGACTGGACACCGGAGATCAAGGCTAAAGTCGATGAGATCCTTGTCATTGCCAAGACCGAGATGGATTCGGTTTCGCTTCTCACCCACTGGGTAGCCGATGAAGTGCGTTATTCCGGCATCTCGATGGGCTGTGGCGAAGGCTACACGCTGCACAAAGGCGAGATGACCTTTACCGACCGCTGCGGCGTCTGCAAAGACAAGGCGGGTATGCTGGTGACCATGCTGCGGGCCGCGGGTTTCGAATCGTATGCCGCCATGACCATGGCCGGTTCGCGCATCGATTATATCCCGGCCGACCAGTTCAATCACAGCGTTACATTAGTGAAGCTTTCCGATGGTCAGTATCACCTCCTTGATCCCACCTGGGTTCCTTTTATCCGTGAACTATGGTCGAGCGCCGAGCAGCAGCAGAATTTCCTCAGGGGCCTGCCGGAAGGATCAGACCTGGCCATTACGCCCGTTTCTCCACCTGAAAATCATTATATCCGCATTTTCGGGACGTCGACATTATCTCCGGAAGGAACGCTGGAAGGCGAGCTGACGATTCGGGCCGAAGGGCAGTCGGATGGCGCCATCCGCCGCATGTTCACCGGCAGTTACAAAGACCAGTGGGACCATAACCTTGAAATGGAGTTGAAACGCATCAATCCAGCGGCGGAAATGCTCTCGGTGGACTATGGAGATCCTTACGATTACCAGAAAGAGCCGATCCGGATCGTCCTGAAATACCGGATACCATTTTATGCTATCGTAAAAGGAGACGAAATGATAATGAAGTCGTTTATAGCATCGGGTTTTCTACGCCGGTCAATCGGAAATCTTTCCATGGATACCCATGCCGAAATGAAAGTATATCCGTTCAGGGACCGTTGTTCGCGGCAGGTGCAACTGACCGAGTCGATCACGCTCCCTGGCAAATACCAGATCATTTACCGGCCCGAAGCAGAAACATTTTCCGATACAACAGCTTCATTCGAAGGGTCCTACGAGATGAGCCTGGATGGCAATACGCTCAGGATGAGCCAGCTTGCCAATTATAACAAGCGGATTTATCAGCCGCAGGAGTGGCCTTCATTCCGTAAAGCCACCCTGGCGCAGACCAAATTTATCGATGAACCGGTGATCCTGAAGAAGGATAGTCATTAGACATTAGTCATTAGTCCCTAAATATAGAACAATATAGTCCGTACAAAGAATAACTTACTAAATTTAAGCGTTGCCCCGTGCAGTGTAGACCGTTCAACTTATGATACTTTGATATCAATCATTAGTCT
>JALNZD010000024.1 GCA_023229505.1 Bacteroidales bacterium
AATGACAGGCGAAGTATTCTTTCCTAAACTCAATGAAAACCAACTCACCTCATTCAAGGACATCACTGAAGAATTCATTAAATCCTCAGGCTCTGAATAGTCCTGAACTCTCCAAAGCAGCCATTGTACAGGTGATGACTGAATGTTTACCAACCTTTCACCATATAGAGACGGGGAAGAATCTGGACCAGAAGATGTGACGGATAGAGCGAGGGAGCGAACGAAGCGAACGAAGCGAAAGAGGCAAAAGAGGCGATAGGGCGACTTATGCGAAGGTAGTGTAAGTAGCAACTTTAGCAGTTTTTAAAATAATCAACTCATTATAAATTGAAACTGATGGAAAAGATCAAAACACACAGGGAACTAAAGGTTTTTCAGCTATCGTTTGAAGCAGGTATGGAGATTTTCAGGATCAGTAAATCATTTCCGAAAGAAGAGACCTATTCACTAACCGATCAAATTCGCAGATCATCGCGTTCGGTTTCAGGCAATTTAGCCGAAGCATTCAGGAAAAGAAGATACCCTAAATCTTTTGTCGCAAAGCTATCTGACTCAGAAGGTGAGAGTGCCGAAACCCAGGTCTGGCTTGATTATGCGCTGGAATGCAACTACATTGACAATGTATCCCATGCATCACTGAACGACAAATATGACCACATCATAGCTATGATCGTCAACATGAGCAACAAACCCGAAAACTGGGCTTTCTAAAAGAATGACTCGCCCACTCGCCCACTCGCCCTTTCGCTCCCTCGCCCACTCGCCCACTCGCCCCTTCGCCCCTTCGCTTATTTTTCTTTAAAAAATCACCTATGCTAAAAAAAATCCTCTTCTTCGCATATCTTGTCCTGATCACCGCCCTCAGCCTCTGGCCCTCGGATGGTCTGCCGGATGTAACGCTTGTTCCGTTTGCCGATAAATTAATTCATGCAGGCATGTATGCAGGGTTTACTTTCCTGATGCTTTGGGCCTGGCCTGAGGAGTTTTCCGGAGCCAAACAAATTTTGCCTTTATTATTAGTCATTGCATGGGGATTTTTAATGGAAGTATTACAACAATACAGCTATTTCGGCCGTTCGTTCGACATTACCGATGAACTGGCTAACAGCCTGGGATTTCTGCCGGGATGGATTGGCTGGAGGTGGTTCGGAAGAAGGCATGCATAACAACAAAATGAGAAAATACTACCTGCCGCTAACGTTGCTTTACTTGCTTTTGCTAACGGTCCTTTACTTGCTGCCGGGCGGTTTGTTTCCGCGGCTGCACCTCAAGGGTATAGACCTGTTGGTGCATTTTTCCAGCTATGGCTTGTTTACCTGGATGGCATTGGCTGCACTTGGAAGTTGTCCGTTGCGCTGGCGTAACCTGGCCCCCTGGGTTTTTGTGATAGCCCTGGCCCATACCTATTGGATGGGATTTTTACAGGGGCAGTTGCCGCAACTCAACCGCCATTCATCCTATAGTGACCTGTTGGCGGGCTGCATCGGCGCTGTTTCAGGCATCCTGCTCCGCATCCGGCTCGCATACAGGCATTGTAACTGTAGCCTGATGGCGATTGCCACCCGTGCCGGGCTGCCCGCACAAGGTATAGCGCTGATAGAGGCTGCCATGCAGGAACCTCCCTCAGCGCTGCCCCTCACCATCGCCAACCATCCTGGCCTCAATAGCATCATCGCCGGAAGCTTCGGATGGAAGCCCATGCAACTGCAGCCTGTACCGGGCATCACTATCGACATGGTATGCACAGGCAAAAGCTTAGTCTCGTTACCACACTTCTCTTACGGTAGTACTCATAACAGCACAGGCAAAGCGTTTACAGCCGGCGACTGGCAAGAAACACTGTCCGGCTTTGCCCTACCCCGCAACATCGCACAGATGGAGGTAAGGGTCCCCTGGCCAAATCAGCCACATGAAAGTATCAAAATTGCCTCGTGGCTAAACCTGTCAAACAGCATGGATAAACAGATGCACACCTTCAACCCCAACCTGAGGCGCAAAATCAGAAAAGGCCTGCTAAACGGGTTTACTGTCGAGCAGGGCAGCAACGGCCTGCTGAATGATTTCTGGCATGTTTACGCCCGGCATATAGACTTGTTGGGATCAGTTGCCCTACCCAAACGATTCTTTTACAACCTGTTACACCAATATACACAGGGCCATGTTACTATTTTCCTTCTCCGGCATAAGGGCCGGGTGGTGGGTGGTGCCTTCAACCTGGCCTACCGGGGTTTTTACGAAAATGGCTGGTTTGCCACTCTGCATGACGTTCAAGGCCGCTACGCTTCTTATGTGCTGCATCATGCCATGATCGCCCATGCCATCAGCATGCAATGCCATACTTACAGCTTTGGCCGCAGCACAGCCGGCAGTGGTGTACACCGCTTCAAGCATCAATGGGGCGCTACCGATGTTCCGCTATTATGGGCCCATTACCCTGTGCAAAAAATGAGCCTGCGCAAACAGCACTGGCTGCATCACTTTTGGAAAATCCTTCCCTGGCCCTTCCGGCAGCATCTTGGCAGCTATCTTGCCAAGTGGGTTTATTAGATTTGCATGAATGGAAGTGGGTTTTTTAAGACCGGAGGCATTTCTTTTGGTATTTTTGCCGGAACGACTTAAAAGAATGGGGTAAGATTTGCATGTACTAAGTTTCGATTTTGAAGAATGGTTTCATATTTTTGGACGCAATCCACTACTGCAACGACATCGCTGGGATAATCTTCCGGTCATGTTGCCCCGTATTACCGGCTCAATCCTCGAGATGCTCGAGCGGCACCAGGCCACAGCTACCTTTTTTTGCCTGGGCTGGGTGGCCTCACGTTATCCGCAGCTCATCAGGGCCATTGCTTTGGCAGGACACGAAGTGGCGGCGCATTCCTACTGGCACGAGCAGGTTCACCGCCAGCAGCTTCCTGCTTTCCGCGACGATCTGTTTCGCAATATTGGCGAACTTGAAAGCATCACCGGCACAAAAGTAATAAGTTACAGGGCACCCGCTTTCACACTTTTCCCTGTTTCGGGCCATGCTGTTGAATTGCTGCTCGAAGCGGGTATCCGTGTTGACAGCTCCATCATGTCGGGCATGCGATACAATGGCATGAAGCTTCCCAACCATCCTTTTACTTTCGGTCCTGCAGGCAGCGCATTGGTTTACTACCCCGTCAGCACCTTCCCCTTTCTCTTTCATCGGATACCCTATGCCGGAAGCGGTTATTTCAGACTGTTGCCCTTCCGCTTCGTGAAAAGAAACCTTGCACAGCCCGGTTACCACATGCTGTATTTCCATCCGCGTGACCTTGATGATCGGCTGTATGAAGTGAAAGAATTCAATCCTGTTGAGCGCCTGCGTTTTCTCCCGGGAACGGGCTTAAGTATGGCAAAACTTGGGCAATTGTTAGCTATGTACAATATGTCTAGCATCATAAGTTCATTAGTATCCGAAAACAACCTGCTGATGTTTCCCTTGTCCTGTGCGGTGAATAACGTAACAAATAAAAAAAATCGTTGAGTTGGATAAATTTTCTCAAAAAAAACACTATATTTGTATCCGTGATGCCAAACACACTAGTTATAACAATTAATCATTATGCCATCAACTCTTGACCCCCCGATCCTGTTAGTTGTATTGAGCCTTTCTGTAGCTTTCTTAGTAACATATATTTCCATCCCTTCCATCATTGAAGTGTCCAGAGCTAAACATTTGTTCGACGAACCCAATGGGCGTACTTCTCACCTGGTAAGTACGCCCAGGTTGGGCGGAATGGCCATTTTTACAGGCTGCATCATTTCCGGGATGATCTTTATCAATATCTCACGCATTGGCTATATCCAATATGTCATTGCCGGTTCGATCATTATCTTTTTTCTGGGTTTACAAGATGATATTCTCTCCCTTTCACCCCTGAAGAAACTGCTGGGGCAAATTGTTGCGGTTGCCATCATCATCGTCCTGGGGGATGTACTTTTGACCGACCTGCATGGTTTTTTGGGCATTCATAAGATTGGCTATGTGTCAAGCGCTTTCCTCAGCCTGTTCGTGATCATTGTGACCATCAATGCCTTTAATCTGATCGATGGGATCGACGGACTTGCCGCTGGTGTTGGGATACTGGCGGTGGGTTTTTTTGGCATCTGGTTCTTTTTGGTTGGTCATATTGAATTGGCTGTGTTGTCGGCTGCATTGGTTGGCTCCCTGGCCGCTTTTTTAAGGTATAATGTCTTTTCAATAAAGAATAAGATATTCATGGGGGATATCGGTTCTCTCACCCTGGGCTTTTTTGTTGCGGTACTGATGATCCGTTTCAATGAGATCAATATTGGCCTTCAAAGTCCTTATGCCATTCATGCAACGCCTGTCGTTACTCTTGGTATCCTGATACTTCCCATGTACGACACCCTGCGCGTATTCACCATTCGTGTTGCAAGAGGACATACGCCTTTCAATGCCGACAAGCTGCATTTGCACCACAAGCTGCTCGCCCTTGGTATGAGCCACCGCAGGGCAACAGCCACGCTGCTCCTGGTCAATATCCTGTTCATTGTTATGGTACTCCTGTTGCAGCGTATCGGAATGCATTTGCTATTCCTGATCGTGTTTGGGCTGGCAACCATCCTGTCGTACCTCCCCACTTATCTTTGCAACAAAGAAGCCAGGTTAACCGGTAAGATTCCCACAAAAGTGAAAAGGAAGAACTGACTTTTTTTTAAGCAAAACGACTAAGCGAGCGGAGCAAAGGTAGATTTACTACTCCTAAATTTCTCAACCCACCAAACCCAAAGTGCAAAAATCACCACATAAAAAAACGGACGAAGAATCCATTCATGCGTAATAGTCCAGTATTCCGGTTTCCAGACTACCATGACCGAAAGGAGCACGATGCGCAAAATGTTCACGAAATGCATGATCAGGATGCTCATCGGGATGAACCATAGCTTATGCTTCCATGGCCCGGGAAACAGCACAAAAAGCACAATGATCTGGTAAAACTGTTTTAATCCTGAGCAACTTTCACTTACGCCCACATAGCCTCCGTTGCTGAACCACATCGTGTTGGGGTCTTCGGTGGTGATGTGCAGTCCAAGAACATTCCGGTTTATCCACAAGCTGGATTGGTAAACCTGCCTGGCCAACCAGTCGGCTGTCATATTTACCGCAGTGAAAGATTTGATGAAATTGGCGAAATCCCACCACAGGCGGTGAAAAGCGTAGGTGATGATAGCAAAGAGCGCAATATCAATTACAAAGCCAAAAGGGCCGGCATAAAACTTCCGAAACCGGTGGTAATACCGTCTGAGCATAAAGCTTGATTTTGACGCAAATGTAGCGTTAATTTCCTGTTTTGGTTTCGACAAATATGTTTCCGGCAACTGACAATAAGCTACCTTCATCTCACTGACTTTGCTTATTTTTACTTTCTGAAATAGATTATTGCAAAGCCTGCCTTTCAGTCAAGACAAGCAAACTATTAAAGAAACAACATTGATAAGTATGTTAAAATTTGTACTCTGCACTTTCTTCGCTCTTCTGCTGTTTCCTTTGCTTAGCTACGGACAGTATATTCCCCTGGATAATCATTTTTATGATCTTATCATGCAAAAGTCCCAGGCGAATAACACTTCATTGCTTTCATCAATGAAACCTTTGCTGTTGCAGGATATGGATAGTTTGGCAGACACTGAGAATGCATTATACCAGGTTCCGGGTAATGCAAAACATAAAAACACCTTTGTTTACCGTAAACTTTTTAGTGAGAACCTTATCAGATACAAAACAAAAGATTTCAGTATCACGGCTGATCCGGTATTTAATTTTGGACTTGGATATGATATAAAAGAACCTAAAAACACCTGGATAAATTCCCGTGGTTTTACTGTGACAGGATTAATTGGTAAAACGTTATCGTTTAATACTGAACTATATGAGAATCAGGGAGTATTTGCTTCATGGCCTGATTCAATTATCCGTGCAACCGGGGTAGTACCCGGACAGGGTGCGACCAAACCCTTCAAAGATACCGGTGTCGATTTCTTTTACTGTAATGGATACGTGAGTTATAGCCCTTCAAAATACATTAACATGACTTTGGGCTATGGTAAAAACTTCATTGGTGATGGTTATCGCTCTATGATATTATCGGATGTCTCGTTCAGTTATCCATATTTAAAGCTGACGGCTAATTTTAAGAAAGTTAAATATACTGTACTTTACAACCAGTTTATTGATCGCAGTTCGACGCTCTCGAGTGGATTTGGCCTAGACCGCAAATGGGCAACCATGCATTACCTGCAGGTTATGCTCTGGGGCAGGCTGAGCCTGGGAATTTTTGATGCCATAGTTTGGGAAAATGCCGATTCGACAGGTTATCGCGGATTTGATATTCAATACCTGAATCCGGTCATTCTAATCATGAGGCCTGTTGAAGAATCATTTGGTTCGCCGGATAATGCCCTTATGGGAGGTACTTTTAGTCTTCGTATCAACAAACATTTCAATGTTTACGGTCAATTGCTTCTGGATGAGTTCAAATTGTCGGAAGTAATGGCAAATGATGGATGGTGGGCAAATAAGTTCGGTTACCAATTGGGGATTTCGGGATGGAACCTGCTGAATATCCCAACGTTAAATGCCCGGATCGAATACAACCAGGCTCGCCCCTATACCTACGCCTATGATAAAACCATTGAGAGCTACGGGCATTATAATCAGCCGCTGGCCCACCCGCTGGGGGCCAATTTCAGAGAATTCATTGCCATGGCTTCCTATATCAGAGGAAACTGGATGGTTCATCTTAAATTGAATTTTGCTATGTATGGGGTAGATACAGCTGGGATGGATTTCGGAAAAAACATCTTTATTCCATATAATCAGCGTGTGAGTGAATATGGCAATGAAATCGGACAGGGGTTAAAGACTAATCTTGCTATTGTTGATTTTAACATTTCGTATCTGCTCAACAGACGGACCAATTTGCGTCTTGAAGCTGGTTTCACTAACCGGAAAGAGCATAATACAAAGTGGGACAAACAGATGCAATTCATCTATTTTGGCATCCGAACCGGGTTGAGAAATATCTATTATGATTTTTAGCATCGGGTTCATGAGTGGAACGGTGGAACGGTGACTGGGTGACTGGGTGACTAGGTGACTGGGTGACTGGGTGACTGGGTGACTGGGTGACTGGGTGGAAAAGGTGAAACGGTGAAACAGTGAAACAGTGAAAAGGTGAAACGGTGGAACGGTGGATGCATGTTAGTTGGACAGTTGGCAGTTGGACAATTTCCAATTTCAATTTTCAAATTTCTTGACCGTCTTACAGTCTTAAATTAAGCTTAAATCGTAAAAGGTGAATTGGATACGGAAAACTCTTTATCTTTGCGAATAATATCGCAACGAAAAATATCGCAATAAATGAAAAACAACCCTTTCAAATTTGGCAGCATTGTCGAAGATCAATACTTCACTGACCGTACTAATGAAATAGAGCGGGTGAATTCAATCATTGGTAGTCAAAATCATCTGATTATCATCAGTCCCCGCAGATTTGGAAAATCAAGTCTTATCATGAAAGTAACCGGCCAGCTCGACAGACCAGTGATTGCCATTGATATGCAACTGATCACCAGTACAACTGATCTTGCAGCCCAGATTCTTAAGCGGATTTACAGGATTTTCCCTTTCGAAAAAGTCAGACAGTTGGTGCAACATTTCCGTATCATCCCCACCATCACGTTGAATCCGGTTACTAACCAGGTAGAGGTGGCATTTCTCCCCGACAGTTCCCACCTTCCTTTGCTTGAAGACGTGCTGAACCTGATGGAAAAACTCAGCACCGAAAGAAAAAAATTACTGGTCATCTTTGATGAATTCCAGGAAATCCGGCGAATTAACGCAGATCTGATGCGGCAATTGCGGTCTATCATGCAACAGCATAAACTGATAAATTATGTCTTTCTGGGCAGCCAGGAGTCATTGATCAAAGAAATCTTCGAAAAGAAAAAATCTCCTTTCTACCACTTCGGCATGATTCTTCAACTTGGCAAAATTCCTGAGGCCGACTTTATCGATTACCTGGAAAAACGACTGATGCCGGTCCATGAAAATGCAGCAAATCTGGCCCAACAAATTATCAGTTATACCAGCTGTCACCCCTATTATACGCAACAGCTAGCATTTGTGGTTTGGGATAAATGCAACCAGGATTCCTTAACAAGTAACCCCGTTAGGGATGCTGTTATGGACTTAATTGCCATGCATGACATGGATTATGAAAGGTGGTGGATGGCTTTAAATAAAACTGATAAAAAACTTATGATCGGACTGTCATATTCCGGTTTTGCTCCGCTTTCGGAAGCGTTCTACAGAAAATATGATATCGGGGCATCAAGTACCGCTTTTAGCAGTATCAAACGACTGATGGAAAATGGATATATTAATAAAGTCGATAATAAATACGAAATGGATGATCCGTTCTTCAGCCAATGGCTGAAACAAAGAAGAGAGGCGTGATACTGTAAAACGGTGACTAGGTGACTGGGTGACTAGGTGACTGGGTGACTAGGTGACTAGGTGACTAGGTGACTAAGTTACCCAGTTACCATGTTACCAAGTTACTATGTCACCTTTCCAGGAGTGACTGGGTGACTGGGTGGAAAAGGTGAAACAGTGAAATGGTGGAATGGTGGGACGCAGGAAGATTCGAATTATTGTTGTTCTTATTAGTTAAATTTGTATTATTTTTGTAGAATATACACAACAATAAATGGAGGCACTGATTAGGAAATCATTAAGAAAAGTTCAGCAAACCGATTCGTCATTTAAGCGATATCTCTATGATATAATTGACTGGTCCGACCGGCTTATTTTTATCAAAGGTGCAAGGGGAACGGGTAAGACGACCCTGCTGTTACAGCATATTAAAGAAAATTTGGGAACCTCTGAAGAAGCGCTTTATGTTAGCCTGGATGATATCTGGTTTTCTGATAATAATCTTGTCGATCTTGCTGAAAATTTTGTCAACCTGGGCGGTAAGTTCCTTTATCTCGACGAAGTTCATAAATACCCCGACTGGTCACGTGAAATAAAAAATATCTATGACGACCATCCCGGTCTAAAAATAGTTATTACCAGCTCTTCTGCACTTCATATTTTTAAACAACAAGCCGACCTGAGTCGACGGGCAATGGTTTATGACCTTCGTGAACTTTCACTTAGAGAATTTATCGCATTGCGATACGGACATCTCTTTCCGGCTGTTGACCTTCAGCATTTACTCTCTGACCATGTTAACCTGAGCTTCGGGATCATCGAAAAGATTAAACCGCTCCGAATATTCAAAGAGTACTGCAGTATTGGCAGTTATCCATATTTCATGGAAAACCAGGATAATTACCATCAACGTTTGCTGATAACTGTTAATACTATTTTGGAAACAGACCTTCCTGCAATCCTTAATATCGATTATTCTTCATCAACTGTCTGAGGCACACTTGATCTTACTTCTCCAAAGCAATAAAGGAGGCAATAGTATTTTAACCAAGCCCGAAAAAATATACCTTCATAACAGCAATTTAATGGCAGCACTAGCGGAAAATGAAGCTAACGTGGGAACAATCAGGGAAACATTCTTTCTTAATCAACTTTCTGCTGCCGGAAAAGTAAACTATTCCGAACAAGGTGATTTTGTTTTTCAGGATAGGTATGTCTTTGAGGTCGGTGGAAAAAATAAAACCAGGAAACAAATCAAAGGATTATCTGACGCATTTATCGTTGCGGATGATATTGAGTCGGGGTATAAGAATAAAATCCCTTTATGGCTGTTCGGTTTTTTATACTGATAATTTGTGAGACGTGAAGCGTGATGCGGTGGAATAGTGAAACGGTGACTGGGTGACTAAGTTACCATGTTACCATGTCACCTAGTTACTATGTCACCTTTCCAGGAGTGACTGGGTGACTGGGTAACTGGGAATAACAATTTAACAATTTATCAGTTTAACAATTTTATAAAATTTGCTTCTTTTTGTAGAATCACAAAAAATTAGTAATTTTGTAAACTAATAATACGATAATATTGGATGTTTGGTTCACAAAATAAAGATATCGTACTGACCTTGTACAAGGATACCCGTACTGTGTTCCGGTTGGTTGATGTAGCTATGCTTGTCGGAGAAACAGATTTGCAGATACTTGGTAAGAAACTAAACTATTATGTACACAAGGGTCAGCTGCACAACCCGCGTAAGGGCATCTATACCAAACCGGAATTTATTACTGAAGAACTGGCCTGCCGCCTCTACAGCCCTTCCTATATTTCGCTTGATTATGCGCTGCAGAAGGCTGGAATAGTCTTTCAATTCGACTCACAAATTACTATAGTCAGTTATTTGAGCCGTTTTATTGAAATTGAAAATCAATTTTACCGTTTCAGAAAATTAAAAGGAACGATATTGACAAATACAACTGGAATCATACGGCAGAATAACCACGTAAATCAGGCTTGTCCTGAGCGTGCATTGCTTGATACACTGTACCTCGAACCTGATTACTACTTTGATAATCTCAATCCTTTGGATAAATCCCTTTTAAAAAAGATTTTACCGATCTATCAATCAAAGTCGTTAACCCAAAGGATTAAAAAATTGATCAAAGATGTTTGATATTAACCGCCATAAATTTTTTCTTGTTCAAATACTTAAGGATATCTATTCAGATCTTGAACTGGCTAATTACCTCGGATTCAAGGGTGGTACAGCTTTGATGTTTTTCTATGATCTGCCCCGGTTTTCGATAGATCTGGATTTTAATTTGTTAGATACCAATAAAGAGGAAATTGTTTTCGAAAAAGTTCGGAAAATTATTATGAAATACGGGACGATTTTCGATGAAGCTAAAAAGTACTTCGGTCCTTTGATTGTATTGGATTATGGTATTGGTGAGCGTAAATTGAAGGTAGAAATATCCAATCGACCGTTTAACAATAGTTATGAAATAAAAAACCTGTTAGGATTCAATGTCAAGGTTATGACGGTTTCAAACATGTTTGCACATAAGTTGTGTGCTTTACTTGATAGAAGTACAGCAACAAATCGCGACATTTTTGACACATGGTTCTTTTTGCAGCGTCAAACTCCTGTGAATAAAAGTATTGTGGAATACCGAATGAAAGTGGCGCTGGCAACCCATATCGAAAACTGCATAAGCCTTCTTGAATCTATGAAGGGCAATCGCTTACTGGACGGCCTGGGTGAATTAATGGATGCTGACACAAAAAAATTTGTTAGAACAAAACTTCTGGTTGATACGATTAACCTTTTGAAATTTTACCAGAGATTCCCGATTCTTTCAGAATAATAGCATGTTACCCAGTTACCATGTCACCTAGTTACTATGTCACCTTTCCAGGAGTGACTGGGTGACTGGGTGACTGGGTGAAACGGTGAAACGGTGAAATGGAGTTATGTTCCAAATTTCAAATTTCAATTTTTCAAATTTCTTAACAGTCCTACAGTCCTAAAGTGATGTGGCGATGTATCGAAGTAACGAGGTAACGATATTAAGGTCAGCAATTTAACAATTTATCAGTTTAACAATTTTATAATGGTTAATACTAAAAAATCATTTGTTTCCTTTTTAAGAAGGAAATAAATAATTATATTTGTCCCTTTATAAAGGGAATAAAATGAAAGAATATTATAGAGAACTAATCATAGATTTTGTAGATCGGGATTTATCGGCAATAAAATCAAGAGAGCTTTTACTGCCCGATGAACCTGGTAGAATAATTACAGTAATTGGTGCGAGACGTGTTGGAAAAACCTACTTATTCTTACACCATATTGATAAGTTGCGTAATAAAATTCAAGCCTCAAAATTGCTATATGTTAATTTTGAGAATGATAAATTGTTTTTTGTTTCTTACAGGGTCATCATCGCGCTTGTTAAGTAAAGAAATTGCAACATCGTTGCGAGGACGTACCATCACTTTTGAACTTTTTCCTTTATCGTTTCGCGAATATATTCAATGGTCTGGTTTTAAAATATTAAAGAATTATTCGTCCAAACAAAAGGCAGAAATAATTAATGCTTTTCATCGTTACATTGGCTCATCGGCTTTACCCGAGTTAATTAAAGAATCAGATATTACTATACAGCAAGCTGTTTTACATGAATATATTAATATGGTGGTTTATAAAGATCTTATTGAAAGACATGGATTGACTCAACATACTTTAATTAAACTTTTTATTCGATTTTTAACGGTTAATATTTCTAATCTGATAAGTATAAACAAATTATTTAATGATTTTAAATCACAAGGATTGCAGTTATCAAAAAATAGTTTATACGATTTTCTGATTTATTTAGAGGATAGTTACATTTTTTATAATACAAGCGTATTTTCCAAAAACTTAAGAGAACAGCAACGAAATCCCAAAAAAATATATGCTGTTGATATTGGATTAAAGTTATTGATGGATTATCAAGTAGATAAAGGACGTTTACTCGAAAACCTTATATTTCTCCAATTAAGACGCAAATACCAGGAAATTTTTTATTTAAAAGGCATCCGGGAAGTTGATTTTTGCTTCTATTCCGCAGGTGTCCTTCAATTAGTTAATGTAGCTTTTAGTATTTCAGAAAAGGATACTTATGAAAGAGAGATAAATGGATTATTGGATGCAATGAATCGCATGTCTATTTTTGAATCTACTCTCATTATTGGCGATGGCAATCGTTTGAAATTGTCACTAAATAATTGCCAAATTAATATTGTACCTGCGTGGCAATGGTTGCTCGAAAATTTTTAGAATATTTGAAATGAACAATGAGCGGTGGAATGGTGGAACGGTAAGATGGTGACTGGGTGACTGGGTGAAACGGTGAAATGGTGAAATGGTGAAACGGTGAAATGGTGACTGGGTGACTGGGTGACTGGGTGACTAAGTTACCATGTTACCATGTTACCTAGTTACTATGTCACCTTTCCAGGAGTGACTGGATGACTGGGTGACCGGGTGAAACGGTGAAATGGTGAAATGGTGAAACGGTGAAATGGTGACTGGGTGACTGGGTGACTGGGTGACTAAGTTACCATGTTACCATGTTACCTAGTTACTATGTCACCTTTCCAGGAGTGACTGGATGACTGGGTGACCGGGTGAAACGGTGAAATGGAGTTATTTTCCAAATTTCAAATTTCAATTTTTCAAATTTCTTAACAGTCCTACCGTCTTTTAATATACTTTTTAGCGGTTTGTATCTCTTTTTATTATGTTTTTTTGTGATTATGATTTAAAGAAAACTATCTTTGTTCCAAATTTTACAAAATGGTTAAAAGAGAACTGGAACAGCTCATTCATAAATACCTGTTTAAAAATAAAGCTGTTATCATTTACGGTGCGCGACAGGTGGGAAAAACTACGCTGGTTGAGCAACTGGTCAGTGGTTACGAGGAACAAACCCTTTTCCTGAATGGCGATGATGCTGATGTCCGCGACAGATTATCAAATCTTAATGCAACACAACTCAGACCTATTATCGGTAATCATAAAATTTTGATTCTTGATGAAGCTCAGCGAATTCCGGAAACAGGTCTGGTTTTGAAACTCATTCATGATAATTATAAAGATGTTCAATTGATTGCAACAGGTTCTTCAGCATTTGAACTGGCCGGCAAGATCAATGAACCCATGACCGGACGAAAATTCGAATTTTTCCTGCATCCGTTTTCCTTTGGAGAAATGATGGACCATCATGGTTTCCTGACTGAAAAAAGACTGCTTGAGCATCGGATGATCTTTGGTTATTACCCCGACATTGCACTTAACGTTGGACAAGAAACTAAACTCCTGAAAGCACTTGCATCAAGTTTTCTTTATAAAGACCTCCTGACCCTGGATCACGTCCAAAAGCCGGTATTACTGGAGAAGATATTAAAGGCACTTGCATTACAGATCGGTAATGAGGTTAATTACAGCGAGTTGGCTCAATTGCTCAATTCAGATAAAGAAACTATTGAAAAATATATCGACCTCCTGGAAAAAACTTATATCATTTTCAGGCTGAACGGACTGAACCGCAATGTTAGAAATGAAATTAAAAAAGGCAAAAAAATCTATTTTTATGACAACGGGATACGAAACGCAGTTCTCGGTAATTTTCTGCCTCTCTCATCACGTATGGATACCGGTGCATTGTGGGAAAATTTTCTAATCAGTGAACGATATAAGTTTCTGGGGAACAGAGATATAGACTTTAAGCGATATTTTTGGAGAACAACCCAGCAACAGGAGATTGATTATATTGAGGAGCTAGACGGCCGGCTTTTTGCTTTTGAATTTAAATGGAACCCTTTAAAAAAGCCTTTCCTGTCAAAAACATTTGCTAATGCTTATCCCCAATCTGAATTTCAGGTCATTTCACCTGAAAACATGCATTTGTTTCTGACGGAAACACTGCAAAAGGAGGAACAGTGAAACGGTGAAATGGTGAAACGGTGAAATGGAGTTATGTTCCAAATTTCAAATTTCAATTTTCAAATTACTTAACAGTCCTACAGTCCTGAAACAATCGAACAATTTAACACTTTTGTCAGACGTTATTTAGAAATATTATTTAATTTTACATGATATTTAAAATTATTACTTTAGTTTATCATGTATATTCGTAAACAAGTATTTGAGGGGATAGGAAAGGAAAGTGCTTTTTTGTGGGGTGCAAGGCAAACAGGAAAAAGCACTTTGCTGAAAGCGCTCTATCCCGATGCACTTTGTTTCGATCTTCTGCTTAGCAGCGAATATGAACGTTTTCAACGTAACCCTTCTCTGCTACGGGAAATTATTCAGGCTACAAATGTCACAGGACCGGTAATTGTGGATGAAATTCAACGGATGCCATCTTTATTAAACGAAATTCACTGGCTGATTGAAAATGAAAAAATCCAGTTTATCCTTAGCGGATCAAGTCCGCGAAAAATCCTGCGTTCCGGAGGAAATCTCCTGGGAGGCAGAGCCATCCGGTACGAACTCTACCCCCTGATATATCCCGAAATTCCCGGTTTCGACCTTTTAAATGCACTGAACAATGGCCTGTTGCCGCGCCACTACCTGACTTCCAGTCCGCAAAAATTATTGTCGGCATATATAGGCAATTATTTGAGAGATGAGATCATGGCAGAAGCCAAAATAAGAAATATCTCCTCCTTTTCCCGCTTCCTTGAAATGGCCGCCTTCTCTAACGGCGAAATAGTGAATTATTCCAATATCGCTTCTGATTGTGGGGTCAGCGCTCCCACAATAAAAGAATACTTCCACATTCTCGAAGATACGATGACAGGCCGGTTCTTGCCATCCTTCCAAAAAAAACCCAAACGAAGGGTTATTCTCTCCCCGAAATTCTTCTATTTTGATGTGGGTATTGCAAATTATCTGCTAAAAAGGGGACATCTTGAATTCGGGAGCGAATCTTTCGGAAAAGCATTTGAGCATTTCATTTACCAGGAAATTTATGCTCATAGTAATTATTCCGGTTTAAATTACCCGATGAGTTATTGGCGAACTGCTTCGCAACTGGAAGTCGACTTTGTACTGGGCGACCACGAAGTTGCTATTGAGGTAAAATCCACTAATATGGCTAATTTGCGCCATTTAAAAGGATTAAAGAGTTTTGCCGATGAATACACGGTAAAAAAAACAATACTGGTAAGCAACGATCCGCTTCCAAGAAAAATAGACAATGTCCTTGTTATACCCTGGAAAATTTTCCTGGAACAACTGTGGGCCGGTGAGATTATCCATTCCTGAAGCGTGAGGATTGAGGAGTGAAACGGTGAAACGGTGAAACGGTGAAACAGTGAAACGGTGAAACGGTGAAATGGAGTTATTTTCCAAATTTCAAATTTCAATTTTTCAAATTTCTTAACAGTCCTACAGTCTTACAGTCCTACAGTCTGGAAAATCAGAAATAAATTTGAGTTTAATATTTTACAAATGTGCGTATATTTGTAAATTATTTTTTACATAATGAAAAAACGGCTTTTATATCATGAGATAATCAAACAATTGGATCATAAAAATGCCATTGTGATCACCGGTATGCGCCAGATTGGAAAAACAACCCTGATGAAGCAAATCTTCCAGGAACTTACTTCTCCAAAACTCTGGTTCGATTTCGACAACCCTCTTGACCAACTGCTTTTCGAAGACACTGATTATAACTCCATTTATAAGCACCTGGTGAGTGAAGCCGGAAATCATCATGAAAGATTATTTGTTTTTATTGATGAAATTCAGAATTTTCCACAAATAACAACGATCATTAAGTACTTCATTGATCATTACGGGGTAAAATTCATCGTCACCGGCTCTTCTAACTTTTATTTGAGAAACTTATTTCCCGAATCGCTTAGCGGTAGAAAATTCCTGTTCGTTCTCTATCCGATGAGTTTCAGGGAATACTTGTATTTTAAAGATGACCAGGCGACACCCCCTCCAATTCCCGCTTCATTCGCGGCAAACATAGATCAATCACTCTATTTTCATGAAAAACAATTCTTTCCATACAACCAGTATGTAGAATTCGGTGGCTTTCCTGAGGTGGTGACTACTGAAGACGTTACTACAAAAAAAATGGTGCTTAAAAATATATTTGCTTCTTTTTTTGAGAAAGACCTGAACCTTTTGTCTGATATTAAAGACATCCGCGAGCTAAGAAACCTGATCCTGCTACTGGTCCCCCGAACTGGAAATATACTCGACGTTACCAGGTTATCTGCCGAACTTGGGGTTAACCGGGTCAAAATATACAATTATCTGGAGTTCCTGCAAGGCGTCTTTTTTATCCATCTTACACCAAAGTATTCTAAAAGCATCGACCGCTCTGTTGCCGGCGGTAAAAAGGTCTACTTTTCCGATACAGGCCTGTTGAATATTATTGGTAAAACAATGGAAGGACAGCTCTTCGAAAATGCCGTAGCAAACCAATTGCAGCATTATGGTTCGATATCTTATTATAACAAACGAAATACTTCAGAAATTGATTTCATCCTGAACCATGATACTGCAATTGAAGTGAAACAAACAGGCACTCCAGGCGACTATAAAAAACTTGAGAAAACCGCCAAGGAACTCGGAATTGAAAAGTATTACCTCGTATCCCGAAAATACCTGGATCTTAAAGGGTTTCTTTCTCCGGTTGTCATTTGAGTGGAACGGTGGAACAGTGATACGGTGAAACAGTGGAACGGTGGAACGGTGATACGGTGAAATGGAGTTATTTTCCAAATTTCAAATTTCAAATTTCAAATTACTTAACAGTACTACAGTTCTACAGTCCTACAGTCCTACAGTCCTACAGTCCTACAGTCCTAAAGATTAGATGGTAGGAAAATAGAATAACTGACAGAATATTGGGTGAGATTATTTTGTATCTTTAACATGGCTTATGAACCACAGCATGAATTTGATAAACTATTTAAAACCTCAATATTTTTGGGATGTTGAATTCTCAAAACTTGATAATCAATTGTCAAAGTGCCTAATTATTGAAAGGGTATTCAGCCTGGGCAGTTTGAACGAAATTAATTTATTAATAGATTATTACGGTAAAAAAGAAATCGTGAATGTGCTGTGTAATCTCAATTATCTCGATCCCAAAACATTCAATTTCGTTTCAAAACTTTTTCACATATCCAAAAAAAAATTTAAATGTTACACACGGAAGCAGTTGATGCCTCAATACTGGAACTCTTAAAATTACTTCAAAGTAAAGAATATTTAAAAGGGTTTTATTTAGCTGGCGGTACTGCTCTGGCATTATATTTCGGACATCGTAATTCCGTTGATATTGATTTGTTTTCAAACTTTAATTTTGATTCTGCCGGAATTCTTGAAAATATTAATCAGGATTTCCAATTTCAACTTTTTAATTCGGCCCCAAATACACTCACGGGAAGCATAGGGAAAATAAAAGTTGATATTATTGCCCATCGGTATCCATATATTAAAGATCCCAACATTCACAACGATATTTCTATTCTGGCAGAGCAGGATATTGTTGCCATGAAACTTAATGCCATATCGACCAGCGGTCAGCGTGTCAAGGATTTTATTGATATTTACTATCTTTTGGATAAGTTTGATCTGGCCGAAATGTTGAGTTATTATAAAGCCAAATACAACCAGCAAAATGAAACCCATGTTCTGAAAAGCCTTATATATTTTGATGATGTGGACCGCTCTGACTGGCCGATATTGATAAAGGACCCCCAACTTAAATGGTCAGAAATCAGGAAAAGAATTGAAAAAGTTGTAATGCTTTATACTAAAAAGTAAAAGATGCAGAATGTGAAGAATGTGGTGAAATGGTGAAACGGTGAAACGGTGAAATGGTGAAATGGTGACTGGGTGACTAAGAATAACAATTTAACAATTTGACAATTTAGCATTGTTACAGTCTTACAGTCTTACAGTCTTACAGTCTTACAGTCCCACAGTCCTACAGTCTTACAATCTTAAAAATAGTGGTTTGTAAAAATGTACCCTTTTAAAATCATGCTTTTCTTTCATAATTTAACTTTTTAGCAACCATCATTACTGTAACCATAATTACTATAATTTTATTATCTTTACTGAAAATTTGATAACTAAATCATTATTATGAAGTTTTATGGTCGGTTAACGGAATTGGAGCTATTGGAAAATACGCGGAAATTAGCTGAAAAATCAGCAAAAATGACGATTATTGTTGGACGGCGCAGAATCGGAAAAACCAGCCTGGCCATTAAAGCGTTTGAAAAACAAACATACCTCTACCTGTTTATCGCCAGGAAAAATGAAACCCTTCTTTGCAAAGAATTCACCGAAGAAATTGAACGTGCATTCGGGAAACCTGTTATAGGTGAATTCCGGAGTTTCGTCCGACTTTTTGAATACCTCCTTATACAAGCCCAATCAAATCCCTTCACGCTCATCATCGATGAATTCCAGGAGTTCTACCAGGTAAATCCCGTTGTATACAGTGAAATACAAAACCTTTGGGACAAATACAAATCTTCATCAAAAATGAACCTGGTGCTATGTGGGTCGATTTTTACCTTAATGAAAAAGATCTTTGAGGATGCGAAGGAACCTCTTTTTGGAAGAGCGGATGAAAAAATCCATCTTAAGCCTTTTGATGCCTGTGTAATGAAAGAAATCTTTACTGATCAGCAACCGGAAGGGAAGATGGAAGATTTCCTGGCTTTCTATACCATCTCAGGGGGTGTCGCAAAATATGTGGAGATATTCGCAGATAAAAGCCTCTTCTCCCTTGAGCAAATATTAAGTGAAATTTTCAGAGAAAACTCTATCCTTATTGAAGAGGGGAAAAACATCCTTATCGAAGAATTTGGAAAAGATTATGCTACCTATTTTTCCATTTTGTCATTGATTGCTTCATCCAAAACATCCCGTTCCGAAATAGAATCGATCTTGGAAAAAAATACCGGCGGTTACCTCGACAGGCTTGAAAATGAATACCAGATCATCAAAAGCCTCCGTCCTGTCTTTTCCAAACCGGGTGGAAGAATCCAGAAATACTTTATAGATGACAACTTCCTTAATTTTTGGTTCAGGTTTGTCTATAAATACAGAAGTGCTGTGGAAATTGGCAATTTTTTATATGTGCGCTCTGTTACTGAAAGAGATTTCGATACATATAGCGGGCCTTTCCTTGAGAAATATTTCCGTGAAAAACTCATTATCTCCGGCAAATATTCATTGATCGGAAGGTACTGGAACCGGAAAAATGAAAATGAACTGGATATCGTTGCCCTCAATGAATTGGAACAAAAAGCCATTATTGCAGAGGTGAAAAGAAATCCCAAAAAAATTAACATCCATTTGCTTCGGATTAAAGCAAAAGCAATACAAGACAATCTGATGGGGTTTGATGTTTCATTTAAAGGATTCTCTCTAAAGGATATGTAAATAAGGTCTTAGCGTCGGACATACAGCGGAAAGATGCCTGAAGGAAATCAAGCAACTTTTAATGAAGAAGGATTTCAACTTCGCGATAGGCTCAATCTCATTGTCGACACCTCTTCTATTGAAACAGTAATCAAAAACATGAGTGCATCCAGGTGGAGGCAGGTGAGAAAAGGGATGGCGCATGGAATAGGTATGCCCTGATGTGAACAAGCTGTTTTGTAAAATATTGATATACAGATAAGTAAAAAATGGGGAAGTAAAAATTAGGTTTTTAGAAAACCATTTTGTAACTTTGCATCGTTAATAAACGGGCATAAACTAGTTTTTCGAGGTGCCCTAAATATTATGTTATTCAGGAGAAAAAGAAAGATATCCAGGCTTCTTGTGGATTCCTTCAGGCAAAATTACATTTCGGATGATCCGTTAATGTATTTTCATGAGGCGTTGCATAACGGGCAAGAATTTGTCGGTATTAAAACCAATTCGAAACTGAAGATAGGGCAGTTTGATCCCGGTGAGAAGTTATGGGCCGTCAGGAGAAAAATCAAGGTTTATGATTCAGCCCTGACAGAACTTCCAAATGGAGACAGCATTACCACTCTTCTTGGGATTGATGAGTTGGAAGATCTCCTGCGGATTTCCGTTTATCGTTTTTTAAACAAGTCACTTTTTTCTCTTACATTTCATTTTCCTTTCATTTCTCCGGAAGAGGTTGAATATCTTATGGGATTAATCAAGGAAAAGTATCTTTCCGGTGTGGAAATGACTGCTCCGGACTTCACCCGCATTACCGGAAGCAATGATGTGATCATTCTCCTGAATCATTTCGTTTCTTTATCCTATGAATTCATTCATGCATCTACTTCAAATATTGCACTGATTTCTAAACTAAATGAAAAACGTCGCCTGATGGAAAGCTCAATTGAGAAAAAAAGGAAAGACATGCTCCTCGGCGAACTTTGATCTTATTTTTCAATTTTCGATGCCTTCTGATTTAATTGCTGAATTGTAATCTGATCTGTGCCGATCACAGATTTTTTTATTTTTGCAAAACTTCTAACTGATTACAAACTGAAAATTCAAGAAAGATGAAAAAAAGACTAATCTTATTCTTAGCCTTTATTTTAACTGTTTGGGCAGGCCGGGATGCTATGGCCTGCACCAATTTTCTGGTTACCAAAGGCGCTTCGAAAGACGGCTCGGTGATGATTTCATACTCCGCCGATTCACATACCCTTTATGGTGAGCTATATCACTGGCCTGCTGCAAGCTGGCCTGCCGGAAGCATGCTCGATGTATATGAGTGGGACACCGGTAAGTTCCTCGGCAAAATCCCGCAGGCCCATATTACTTACAATGTGGTCGGGAACATGAACGAGCACCAGGTAGCTATCGGCGAAACGACTTATACCGGGCTTGAAGAGCTGGGCACTCAATCCGGCGCTATCATGGATTACGGCAGCCTGATGTACATCGCACTGCAGCGGTCGAAAACGGCCCGTGAAGCCATGAAGGTAATCACCGAACTTATGAATGACTATGGCTATGCCAGTACCGGCGAGTCCCTCTCGATCTCGGATGCTAATGAAGCCTGGATCTTTGAGATGATAGGTAAAGGCGAAGGACAGAAAGGCGGTGTCTGGGTAGCAATGAAAATACCTGACGGATATATAAGCGCCCACGCAAACCAGGCCCGGATTACCACATTTCCCGTAGCTGATGGCAAAAAGTCCATTAAATTCAGCCAGCGTTCTTTGCTGATGAACCCCGAAGTGGAATGTTTCTATGCTGATGATGTGGTTTCCTTTGCCAGTTCCAAGGGTTGGTTTAAAGGAAATGACGTGGATTTTAGCTTCTCTGACATCTATGCTCCGGTCACTTTCACATCAGCACGCTTTTGCGAGATCAGGGTATGGTCATTCTTTAAATCGGCTAACAAGGAAATGGAAAAATACCTGGACTATGCGAGCGGAAATCTCAAGCACGATAAGATTTTTGAAGATGGCCGTGCAAACAAAAACGGCTATCCTTCCAACCGTATGCCCCTTTGGATCAAACCTGACCACTTGCTGGAATTGCATGAGATGATGAACTACATGCGCGACCACCTTGAAGGCACACCGCTTGATATGACAACAGACCTGGGGGCCGGCCCGTTCGGCTGCCCATACCGTTGGCGTCCTCTTACCTGGACAGTCGATGACATCACCTATTGCAACGAAAGAGCCACCTCCTCACAGCAAACCGGTTTCTGGTTCGTGGCCCAGTCACGCTCATGGTTACCCGATCCGGTCGGCGGGATTTTCTGGTTTGGCGTTGATGATGCCACCAGCAGCCTGCTAATGCCGATGTACTCATGCATTAAACGGGTTCCTGAAAAAATGGCCCGGGGTTATGGTTCGATGATGGAATTTGTCGATGATGCCGCTTTCTGGGTATTTAACCAGATATCTAACCTCTCGTATACCAGGTATTCATATATCCACCCTGAAATTTTCATCAAACAACAGGCCAATGAAATGAAATTCATCGCCGCAGTCCCCGAAATCGATAATGCTGCAAAATCTCTTCTTGGAACAAATCCTGACAAGGCCATCGATTTCCTTACAGATTTTTCAGTAACTACCGGTAATAATGCTGTCATGGATTGGAAAAAATTCTATGGGCACCTGTTTACCCGTTTCATGGACGGCAACATCAAGACTGCCGTGGAAGTTCCGGAAGGTTACATTTACCAGGCTCCAAAAGTGGAACAGCCCGGATATCCCGAATGGTTTCTCCGTATGATCATAGACCAGACAGGCGATAAGCTGAAGGTAGTTGGCGATGGGCATTAATGACAATAAGACAATAAGACAATAAGACGGTAGGACGGTAGGACGGTAAGACTAATGGTTTTCCTACAGTCCTACAGTCCTACAGTCCTACAGTCCTATAGTCTTACAGTCCTATAGTCTTACAGTCCTATAGTCTTACAGTCCTAAATCACATTATCCATGCGCTATAACTTTGATACACCCATCCCGCGCGAAAACACAAATTCCGCGATTTATTTTAATTATCTTTGTTTTAAATCCGTGAAATATGGAATATGCCCCAAATGAAAATAAGACCAGAAGCAGATCAAACGCCACAATGACAGCCATTGTCATTGTACTTGCCATTGTTGTGATCGGATTGGTCATCATGCTTTTCAATACCAGGACAAACCTCAGGAGTCTATTGGCAGAAAAGGAGCAGCAACGGCTTGAACTAAAACAAGAGCTTGATTCATTACTGGTGGAACATGAAAAAGTTAAGATTGAATACGGCGAACTGGCAGATTCCTTGGTTATCAAAGACAGCGTTATCCAGGCTAATGCCACGGAGATCCGGAGGTTACTTGATACCGAATGGGAATATTATAAAGTGAAGAAAAAGCTGGGACAGCTGCAACTGATTGCCCAGGGGTATGTCAGGCAGATGGATTCCCTTTATCGCGTAAATGCTTCACTGTCTGAAGAAAATGTTGCGATCAAAAGGGATCTGAAAGTTTTAAAGAAGGAGAAAGAAGAGATTGAAAATGACCGCAAGGTGCTGTCAGGAAAGGTTGAGATCGCTGCCGTGCTGAAGGCTATCAATATGGAGGCTGCCGGCATTCGGGTTCGCGGCGGGGGTGGTGAAAAAGAAGTTACCACTGATAAAGTGCAGCGTGTAGACCAGGTTCGGGTTTGTTTTACCATCGGTGAAAATGAAATCGCCTTACCTGGAAGGAAAGATATCTATATCCGGATTGCCCGGCCCGACCAGGAAATCCTTATAAAAGGCCGTCTGGACGATTTTTCGTTCGAATATCAGGGGGAACGGCTCCAGTATTCTATAATGCAAACCATTGATTACGAAAACCGCGCCGTTGACCTTTGCGTTTACTGGAAAAAAGAATACTCAAGCCAGGAAATGAAGCCGGGACTGTATCACGTGGATATCTTCTGCGAAAACGCTATCATCGGGCATACGACGTTTACGCTGAGGTAGATCTAAAATAAGATATTAATACCATTATTCACCTATCTGAATAAAATGTCCACTTCCGGCCATAGTCACAGAAAACATCGAAGTAGAAACCCGATCGCTAAATTTCTCGACCGCTTACGGGGCAAAAAGCGGCATAGGCCACATCACAGGTCTGAATTTCCTGGCATCAATATGCCGGGAGATTACAATCCGGAAACCTGGCAAAAGAAAGATGAAGAAGAAAGAATTTCTTCAAGGAAAAAGTCCATTTTTGATTCTATCGACCTCTATTTCAAGCGTAGAGCCCTTCGCCGGGAGGAACGCCAGAAGCAGCGCATGAAAAGAAAGCTCCGGAGAAAGCACCAGAAGGAATACCGTAAGAAGGAAGCCAGGCGAAGTGTCAGACAAAAATTATTCATCATTTCCGAAGAAGGGGAAGAAGTATTAAAAGAAAAGAAAATACCACTGTTTTCCCAGCGAAGTAACATATTCCGGAATTTGACCATTACTGTCAATTCTGTTTTTGTTTTCCTGATCTCCTATATCCTCGTTTATCTCTTTTACTGGCTAACCTGCATGCTCGTAGCATCCTGGTACGGATTGGATTCGACCCTGTATTTTTATGACCTGAAATTTAATGATCATTCGACGCTTTGGAGCCGCTTTAATATTTTGCTGGTCACCGGTATTCCGCCTTTTTTCTGTCTATTTCTGGGTCTTTTCCTTTACAAGGTCTTATTAAAAAAGAAAAGGTTTGTTGGGTTACAGAAACTTTTCATCCTTTGGAGCGCTTTCCATTTGTTCAATCATTTTTTCGGAGCGTTCCCTTCAGGAATAGTAACTGATGAAGGCTTTGGTTATGTCGCGGCCTGGATGTATATGAACACGGCGTTCAAATTCATGTTCTCCCTTATTTCGTTATTCGCCTTGGGGGTTATCGGCTACTTTTCTGCACAATATATTCTTGAAACTTCCGATTCCTTAAACCGGATCAAACCGGAAAACAGGTTGGCATTCATTCTGTTGCAAATGGCTTTGCCCTGGTTAATCGGCACCATTATTATGCTCTTGATCCGTATACCTGAGAATTTCGATTATCCTTATGAAACGCTGATGCTGTTCTCGACGATATTCCTTGTAATCCCGCCATTCTTTAACGAGAAAGTTAAACCCCAACTCAATTTGTTAAAGGTAAAAAAGAGAAAGCATATTAATTTGGGCTACTTAGCTATGATGCTCGCCTTATTGTTATTTCTGCGGATTATGCTCGGCATCGGGCTGCATTTTTTAATTGAGATCAAGATTTCGATTTCACCGGCAGTGACTTAGTTAATGGTTAGTGGTTATTGGTTATTTTGACTGCTGACCGCTGACTCTTACTTTCTTCCAAAGTCCGCAGGTATTTCTCCCCAAAATTCTGTTTGCCATTTAAGGACTTTATTAGGGCATTCGTTGCTATTTAACCAGTCAACTGCCCGGTCCAGGAGCACAAAAAGTGGTTCGCTTTTAGCATTCCTCGGCAGCTTGGTTTTCACTGTTTTGTCTTTTACCCATTTTATGGCAGTTCGGGAATCAGAATAGACGGGAAGGTTGTTATCGTGTTTTTTAAGGTAGGCCAAGGCATGCACAATAGCCAGGAATTCCCCTATATTTATGGTTCCTAAAGGAAATGGGCCCTGGTGAAAAAGCTGATTCCCGGTTTGCGTTTCAACACCCCGATATTCGAGAATTCCCGGGTTACCACTGCAGGCTGCATCAACACTTATGCTGTATAAAACAGGGTTTCCAACCCGAGGGTTGGAAACCCTCTTGCCTATAAAATCCTTCCAATTCCCCGCAAAAGCAAGCTGTGCCTCTTTTAAGTCCGGAAAAGATTTGTAAACCGCTCCTTCAAATCCCCTGATCTGGGCCTCGCAATCCTTCCAACTATCAAAAACACCGGGTTTTAAACCCTTCCAAACAACGTAATACTTCTTCACTTTCATTATCATCCGTTTTGAAAACGAAATTAATGATCATTTCATTTAATTTTGTGGAAAGTCTTCGCAATGAATAAACTTATCCTGACTTGCATCGCAGGTATGCTTGTATTAACCTCCTGTAACCCCCGGAAGATTTATGAAAAACACCTTGATAATGACCGGATTACCTGGAACCGGTTTGATGTTAAGACTTTCAAGGTCGATATCAAAGATATCTCGGCAAATTACGCTTTTTATATTGCCATCAGGTATTTAACCGATGTCCCTTTTCGTTACCTTACTATAAATTTTACCCTATATACTCCTTCGGGGGAAAGACGGACCATGGAACAAAAAATATTTCTGAAAGATAATGAGGATAATTTGCTCGGGGATGGAATGGGAGATCTTTGGGACCTGCACCATCTCGTCAGGGACGATTTTGAATTCACGGAGCCGGGAATTTGTATGATAGAAATTTCCAGCACCATGTCACAAGCTGATCTGCCAGGCATTATGCAGGTAGGGTTGATAGTTAAGAAATCCAATTGAGAGTTTTATTCCACCGTTTCACCATTCCACTGTTCCACTATTTTAATATCCCCAGCACCCTGGCCCGGTCGATGATTAGCTGGTCCCGAAGAGCGGAAAGGTTTTCAAATTTCTTCTCATCCCGTATCCAATCAATAAAATAGATAATGATGCGGTCGCCATAAATTTCTTCGTCAAAATCAAAGATGTTCACCTCAATGGTCAGGTTACCAATATCGATCGTGGGCCGGTAACCAATGTTGCCCATCCCTTTAAATATACTGCCGTGATAATCAACCTTGCAGGCATAAACGCCCACAGCTGAGATCAGTTTATACTCATCTTCGATTTCAATATTTGCGGTTGGGAAGCCTATCGTCCGGCCAATGCGGTTTCCGTAAATCACTCTGCCGGAAATTGAATAATCATAGCCGAGGAGGCTATTGGCCAGCCTCACATTACCTTTTGTCAAGGCGTTACGGATTTTGGTTGAACTCACCGGTACCCCGTCGATCATGCGGGCCGGGACTTCCGCTAATTCAAACCCGTGTATCCTACCCAAACCCTTTAATTCATTAAACCCCCCAAGCCGGTCTTTGCCAAAATGATGATCATAACCGACAATTAATTTGTGCATGTGAATTTTATCGACCAGGTAGCGCTTGACAAATTCTCCTGAAGACAGGTTTGAAAACTCTCGTGTAAAGGGAATAATGATCAGGTGGTCGATCTGGCTGCGGCTGATGATCTCGTACTTCCTTTCCTGGGTGTTGATAAACTTAAGCTGCTTGCTATCGGGATGGATTACCAGGCGGGGATGTGGATAAAATGTCACAACCACTGTTTCTCCACCGCACCGTAGGGCTTCTTCCTTCATACAGGCAAAGATCTGCTGATGACCCAGGTGTACACCGTCGAAAGTGCCAACACTGACAATAGGATTGGGTACCGGCTGAAAAAGATCGATGCTATGGTAAATCTTCACTTTATTATCTCAAATGCAACAAATTACCACCACTAACTACTAACCACTAACCAATAACCTTACTCCCTCACCAACCCTTTTTCGATCAAATACTTCGCGATCTGCACGGCATTGGTGGCCGCACCTTTCCGCAGGTTATCCGATACAATCCACAAATTCAGCCCGTTTGAAATGGTGTGGTCCCTTCTGATCCTCCCGACAAAAACCTCATCCCTTCCACGGGTATAACGCGGCATCGGATATACAGACCGGCCAGGATCGTCCTGGACAATAATGCCTGGCTCTTTCGAAAGCAATTCCCTTATATCTTCAATGACGAAAGGCTGCTCAAACTCAATGTTTACTGCTTCGGAATGCCCGCCGTATACCGGCACCCTGACTGCAGTTGCTGTCACCCTGATGCTGTCATCCCCGATTATCTTGCAGGTTTCAAAACCCAGTTTTAACTCTTCTGTCGTATAATCATCCCCGTCAAAAACCCCGGCTTCGGGTATGAGGTTTAAATCGATGGGGTGCGGAAAAAAAAGAGTCGTTTCTAAGCCTTTACGCTCATTTTCCAACTGGATCTGGCCTTTTGCCCCGCTTCCTGTAACCGATTGATAGGTAGATACGACCACTCTCCTGATCCGGTATTTCCGGTGAAGGGGTGCCAGCACCAGCACCATTTGTATGGTTGAGCAGTTTGGATTTGCAATAATCTTATGAGAAGATGTTAATATCCCGGCATTGATCTCGGGCACAATAAGCGGGATGTCATTTTCTCTTCTCCAGGCCGACGAATTGTCGATCACAGTAGTACCGGCCGCGGCAAAAACAGGGGCCCACCGGCGTGAAACCGCCGCTCCAACCGAAAAAATTGCTATCTGGGCTTTCTTTGCCACCGCTTCTTCCATGCCAATTACAGGGTGATCTTTGCCCTGAAACCTGACAGGTTTACCCACCGAACGTGCCGAGGCTACAGGGTAAAATTCATCCTGCCCGAGGTTGAATTCCTCCAGCACCCTGACCATTTCACCGCCCACTAATCCTGTCGCACCGACTACGCAGATTTTCATGTCTGTATTGTATAAACGGTTGCAAAAATAGTGATTTTAAGGATAAAAAAAAATTTCCACACACCGGGTATAATTGACCGTAAAAGCCGATAAACAGGAAAAAAACCATGAGAAAATTTTTACTTTTTCCTGTTTTTCTGCCCATTTGCCTGTTAGCACAGGTTACTGAAGATTTTTCAGATGGGGATTTTACCCAGGATCCTGCCTGGTACGGAGATATGAACCATTTCAAACTAAGCTCTTCCACCGCCGTACCGGAAGTCCAGCGTCCTGCCCTCCAGCTTGATGCCCCGGAAGCGGGCATTTCAACACTTGCTTATTCAAATCAATTCACAGGAGACCTGGAATGGCACTTTTGGATCAAACTAAGCCTGAACACATCTTCGGGAAATTTTGCCCGGGTTTATCTTTTGTCCGGTGCACCGGATCTTAAGGCTCCATTAGATGGCTATTTCCTGCAGATTGGCGGGGCGGAAGACAGCGTCATTTTTTTCAGGCAGGATTCGCTGGATGCAATAAGGTTGCTTTGCCTGAATTCGGTTTTTACCGGCAATTCAATCAATGCCGTGAGGTTTAAGGTTCTCCGCAGTCAGGATGGATACTGGAAATTTTACGCTGATCCGGCCGGCGGTCATTCGCTGGAATTCCAGGGAGAAACAAATGACTTGTCTTTTTCTGGTGGTGAATATTTCGGTATTTTCTGTCAATATACATCTTCCAATGTTTCTAAATTGTATTTTGATGATTTCTATACTGGCCTACTCATTATCGACAGTCTTCCGCCGGAATTGTTAAAAGCTGTTGCTGTCAGCCCGGCAGAGGTCTTATTGACATTCAGCGAGGCACTTGACCAGGAAAGTGCTGAAAATCTTTCTAATTATGAGATTAATCCTGCTTTAGGCCATCCCTATGCAGCCATCCGTCTCCTGGACCCTTCCAGGGTGCAATTGTTCTTTGACCAGGAAATGCAAAGCGGCATTACTTATGAATTGAGCATTTCGGGTATCGAAGACCTTGCAGGAAATATAGCAGGATTGATTTCACGGCCTGTCTTGTATTACCAGGTAAAGCCTTATGATGTGGTTTTTACCGAGATCATGGCCGACCCAACTCCATCTGTCGGACTGCCGGAGTATGAATACCTCGAAGTTTTTAACCGCAGTACTTACGAACTGGACCTTAGTGGCTGGAAACTGGATATTTCATCAACCATTCATGAATTGCCGTCATTCACCCTCAGCCCCGGAAATTATCTGTTGCTTTGCGACAGTAATGCAGCCGCGGCTTTTAATCCTTATGGTGAGATCATCGCTTTCTCATCCCTTGTGCTGCCAAACAGCGGCGCATCCCTCCACCTGGCAGATACAGCCGGAAACACCGTTTGCTATCTGCAATATGACCTGTCATGGTATAAAGATGATTTGAAATCGGATGGCGGATGGTCGCTGGAAATGACCAACCCGGCCAATCCCTGTAAAAATGAGGAAAACTGGATGGCTTCCGGTTATCCTTCCGGGGGAACTCCCGGAAAAGAGAACTCAGTCCCTGTTAATCCTGGTGATGAGATGAAAATAATAAAAACCTGTTGTTTAAGTGACCGGGAAATTGAAGTTGAATTCAATGAATCGCTCGACAGCCTTATCGCATCTGAAACTGCCTGGTATCTGGCAGAACCATTATTTGGGAATCCTGAAAATGCCACCCCGGTATCACCGGATTTCAGGTCAGTAAGGCTGAAATTCAGCCAGGGATTCTCCACCGGGCAGGTTTATCAACTGACCGTTCATCCCGGTATGCAGAACTGTATCGGGGAAGAAGCGCTGATCTCTCTACAGACGGTATTTGCTTTGGCCCAGCCTTCTGAACCGTTCGATATCATTATTAACGAAGTCCTTTTTAACCCGCTCGGGGATGGGGTTGATTATGTCGAAATATACAACCGGAGCGGAAAAGCGATAAACCTGGAGGACCTGTTTCTTGCTTCTGTCAAGGAATCGCAACCTGAACCACCCGATACACAATCCGTTTCAATCACAGCTTCCTGCTCTGTGATGTTGCCCGGACAATATCTCGTCCTGACAGCTGATCCGCAAAAGGTTTTAAATCAATATTATACAACTGATCCCGGATCATTACTGGCATTATCATCTTTCCCTTCTTATAATAACGATAAAGGATATGTTTTATTAATGGACCGTGATGGACTGGTGCTTGATGGATTTCATTATGCAGAAGACATGCATTTCCTGATGCTTAATTCCCCGGAAGGCGTTTCCCTGGAAAGGATCTGCCCGGACAGATTGGGCGACGATCCGTCGAACTGGCACTCGGCTGCCGAAACGGTGGGTTTTGGTACGCCAGGGTATGAGAATTCACAATTTCTTGAGATGTGGGACGACGGGACCTCTTTCTCCATTCAGCCTGAAGTTTTTTCACCCGATGGCGATGGGTGGAATGATCAGTTAGGTATTGTATACGACTTCAGTTCTCCCGGAAAATTTATATCGGTGATGGTCTTCAACGCCGAAGGAAGATTGGTAAAGACACTCGCCAACAATGAAATGCCCGGGACACACGGTATCTACTCCTGGGACGGAACACTGGATGACCGGACCGGGGCACAAAACGGGATTTATATCATTTACATGGAAGCCCTGGGAATGGATGGAAAGGACCGGCATTACAAAAAAGCTGCAGTCCTTGCCAGGTCCAGGTAGTTAATAGCTTGCAAAGGCAATTGCAGCTACACTGACTTTCACGCCCGGAACTTCCAGCAATGCCTGTGCACATGACTCCAGGGTGGCACCGGTGGTGATCACGTCATCCACAAGAAGAAGGTGACGGCCTTGGATCTTTTCGGGATGGTTCACGACAAAAATATTTTCGACATTTTCCCACCGGTTATAGCGGGCTTTGCGGGTCTGGGTCTTAGAATCGACCTTCCGGAAAAGACACCGGGTTTCCGGCTCAGCCTTCATAACAGCAGAAATGCCTTCGGCAAATGCCTGGCTCTGGTTGTAGCCACGCTTTCTCAGCTTACGCGGATGAAGCGGGACCGGAATGATCAGTTCCGTATCGCGGAAAACATCTGCCTGGCGCAATTCCAGGCCATACCACTTCCCGATCCGCAGGCCGATTTCCTGGCGGCCCTTGTACTTTAGCTGGTGCAGCAAATGTTGTACAGTGCTTCCTTTATGAAAATACAAATAAGCAGCAACAGCTTCCAGGTTCACGCGCCCCCAGAATACCCGGTTGAGCGGGTTTTCCGGATCATTGTGAAAGTAAGTTTTGGGAAGATGAAAGTGGCAGATGGAACAGATCACTTCCTCTCCCTTGATCAAAGGCTGCCCGCAACCCAGGCACAGGTTCGGGAAAAACAGGCTGAACAGATCACTGGCAGCTTCTTGTAAAGTTTTAAGCATTTTGATTCTTTTTTACCGACGGGTTAACCCGTCGGTAATTCACTACCAGTTAATCCGATTTTTTGCGTTTTATACCCGGTACCAACGAAAAATATTACCTTTGATCAGAGGCAAAGGCCATTATGCAGACGGATATTCTTGAAATCGGGGAACTCACGGTAACTTTCCGAACGGGAAGAGAAGAGATCAGGGCTGTCGACCAGGTCAGCTTCACCTTGAAAAAAGGATGCACTACCGGTATCGTCGGGGAATCCGGATCAGGAAAATCTGTCACCGCATTGTCTCTCATGCATTTGCTGCCTTCTCCCCCGGCAATCATCCATGCTAAGAAAATGCTGCTCTTCGACCAAAATGATATCCCGCAAGATATTAATTCACTTGATAACCGGCAGATGCAGCGCATTCGTGGAAACCGGATATCGATGATCTTCCAGGAACCGATGACCAGCCTCAACCCCGTTACCCGTTGCGGAAACCAGGTCGTTGAAGCAATCCGCGCACACCAGGCCCTTTCCCGCCCTGAAGCAAAAAAGAAAATCCTTGAAATCTTTCGTGAAGTCCTTCTGCCCCACCCGGAAGAAATCTTTTATTCTTACCCGCATGAACTTTCAGGCGGTCAGAAGCAACGCGTGATGATTGCTATGGCTGTGGCCTCCAGGCCTGATATCCTGATTGCCGATGAACCCACTACGGCTCTTGACGTGACCGTCCAGAAGAGCATTCTCCAATTGCTCAAAGACCTGCAGTTGAAATACGGCATGGCTATCCTGTTCATCACCCACGACCTGGGCTTGATTTCCGGGATAGCCGACGACCTTCTGGTTATGAAGAACGGGGAAATCGTAGAATCAGGCCCGGTAAAGGAAGTTTTTTCTTCCCCGAAGCATCCTTATACCCGGGGATTGCTTGCCTGCAGGCCGCCTCTTGATATTTCCCTCAAGAAACTCCCTACAGTCGGTGATTTTTTGCATCCGGGACACGATGAAAATAATGACAACCTATTCCGGTTGCTGAAAAGGGATGAAAATAAATATCAGGAAAAACTCAGAGAAATCTATCTTAAAAAACCACTGCTTGAGACCGACAGTCTTATAACCTATTTTCCTTTAAAGGCACGGAGAGGTGCCGGCAGATCAATTATAAAAGCCGTCGATAGCGTTTCCCTGAACGTTTTTCCGGGTGAAGTCCTTGGGTTGGTCGGTGAATCCGGCTGTGGTAAGACAACCCTGGGCCGGAGTATTTTAAGGCTGATTGAACCTACAGGAGGGAAGATTCGTTTCCAGGGCCTGGATTTGATGGAAATACATGGCAGGAAGCTGAAACGATTAAGGAAAGATATCCAGATCATTTTCCAGGATCCTTATTCTTCATTAAATCCGAAAATGACGGTCGGGGCTGCTATAACCGAACCTATGACCGTTCACGGAATTGGGCGTGATAATCGTGAACGCAGGGAATTAACCTTTGAACTGCTGGAAAAAACCGGGCTGGATAAAAAGTTTTTCTACCGATATCCGCACGAATTGTCAGGCGGTCAGCGGCAACGCGTCTGCATCGCGCGGGCCCTTTCCGTTCAGCCGAAATTTATCATTTGTGATGAATCCGTTTCGGCGCTCGATGTCTCTGTGCAGGCACAGGTGCTGAACCTGCTGCAGGAGCTTAAGGAAGAATTTGGATTCACTTACATTTTTATCTCACACGACCTGTCGGTGGTTAAATTTATCTCCGACCGGATTGCCGTCATGAAAGACGGAAAGATCATAGAGACCGGCATGGCGGATGAAGTTTACCGCTCTCCAAAATCGGAATACACAAAGAAATTGATTGGCGCGATACCATCTTAAATTTATTATTATGTCGAAAAATAAGAAAAACCAGAAATCCGGGCCCAGGGGTAAAAACGCATTTGCCGACAGGGTTCTGACCGGCAAAGTCGATATGAAAGGGACCGGAAAGGCCTATATTATTAATGATGAGGGCGGGGAAGACATTTATATCGCTCCCAATAATACTTCCCGGGCCCTGAATGGTGATAAGGTAAAAGTGCTGCTGTTCCCTAAACGAAGGGACCATAAAACCGAAGGACAGATCATCGAGATCCTTGAAAGGGCAAAAGAGCAATATGTAGGAATAATTGATGTTTCCAAACATTTTGCCTTCCTGGTTGCCGATAACAACAACATGCCGGTCGAGATCCTTATTCCCAAAGAAGGCCTGAAAGGTGCTCAGACCGGGCAAAAAGTCATTGTAAGGATCACTGAATGGCCCGAACATTCCAAAAACCCCATCGGCAATGTCGTAGAAGTCCTGGGAACACCCGGCGACAACGACGTGGAGATGAAATCAATCCTGGCGGAATTTGATTTTCCGTGGATATTCCCTGAAAAAGTAGAAAAAGAAGCATCGAAAATTGAGCGCGCGATCACCCCTGAAGAGATCAGAAGAAGAAAGGATTTCCGCGACGTATTCACCATCACCATTGACCCACCTGACGCCAAGGATTTCGATGATGCTTTATCGCTCCGGAAATTACCAAACGGCAACCATGAGGTCGGTGTCCATATTGCCGATGTTTCGTTTTATGTTAAACCGGGCAGCCTCGTGGATAAAGAAGCTTTCGACAGGGGGACTTCGGTTTACCTGGTAGACCGGACCATCCCCATGCTGCCTGAAAAGCTCTCCAATGACCTCTGTTCGCTTAAACCGCATGAAGACAAGCTTTGCTATGCTGCAGTATTTGAACTCGATGAGGGGGCTAATATCAGGCAGCAATGGATCGGCCGGACAGTTATCAATTCAAGCCGCCGTTTTAACTATGAAGAAGTGCAGCAGGTCATCGAAACCGGGGAGGGGGAATTTTCAGAAGAAATAATGATTTTGCATAAGCTGGCGACAAAGCTCCGGGATGACCGTTTCCGGAAAGGCTCGATAAATTTCGACAGCCAGGAGGTTAAGTTTGTGCTTGATGAAAAGGGAAAGCCGCTCAGCGTTTATATCAAAGAACAAAAGGAATCCAACCGGCTGATCGAGGATTTTATGCTGCTGGCCAACCAGAAAGTGGCTGAATTGATTGGTAAAGTAAAAGCCGGCCAGAAAGCCAAAACCTTTGTTTACCGGATACATGATACACCAAGCATGGAAAGACTGACAACTTTCGCCCAGTTTTTATCAAAGCTCGGATATAAGCTGAATATAGATAACCGGAAAGGACTGGCCTCTTCATTTAATAATCTTTTCAAGCAAATAGAAGGAAAAGGCGAGCAGAATATGATCGAAACCATAGCCATCCGTACTATGGCCAAAGCGATTTATTCAACTGTAAACATCGGGCATTATGGCCTGGGCTTTAAATTTTACACCCATTTCACCTCTCCTATACGCCGCTATCCCGACCTGATGGTTCACCGCCTGCTGGACTTTTACATGCACGATGGAAACAGTGTCGGACAAGATGATTTCGAGAAGAAATGCGAGCATTCGTCGGACATGGAAAAAAAGGCCGTCGAGGCCGAAAGGGCATCGGTTAAATATAAACAGGCTGAATACCTGATGGATAAGATCGGGGAGGAATTTTACGGTTTGATTTCAGGTGTCAGTAAATGGGGTATATACGTCGAGCTTATCGGGAGCAAATGTGAAGGAATGGTCCGGCTGAAAGATCTTGCCGATGATTACTATTTCCTGGATGAAGAAAACTACCAGGTTACCGGCCAGCGTTATGGTTATCAGTACAAACTCGGGGACAAGGTTAAGATCAGGGTTAAGAAAATTGATCTTTCCCGTAAGGAGATGGACTTCCAGATAATCAATGAAAAACTTGAAAAATCTAAAAAACCAAGGTCGGGAAGAAGACGCTAAAAACTGTGGGTTTCTAATAAAAGAAAATCAGGAGAAATATAAGGGGGATGATTATGCCCAATAAAGTCATCCATGCGCCGCGACCTGTGATGCCTTTAGCTCCCCTGACCAGGAACAGGCCGGTTATCGCCAGGATGATAAGAGCCCCTGCAAAGATATCGGAAATCCAGGTCCAGCTCACTTGCGGGTTGTAATGCAGATAATTCATTTCACGGAAAAAAGGCCGGCGGGTCACTCTTTCCAGCAGGCCATTTCCGGTTTCGGTATTGATAATGGCAGAGCCCCCTTTCAGGAATATCTTTAACTGGTCGCTTTGCGGGAAATAATGATTTTTATAGCTACCCTCCTCCCCGATTTCTTCCAGCAAAGCTTTTACTTCGTCCTTGGTGATGCCGGGATAAATCTGCCCGGGGTTTTTCAGCGTGATTTCCTTACGGATAATAATATAGTTTGAATTCCAGTCGTCAAGATGATTCAGGGTAATCCCTGAAATAGAATATACAAGCGTAAGGCCGAAAAACAAATATCCGAAATCACGGTGAACAACCCGGAACCATTTTCTCCATTGCAATTTGAAAGTCTTTATTCTTCTATGGTTTTGAAAGCTAAGCAGGAAATGGAAAATTGCGGTGTGTGGTAATAGTTTGTATGATCAGCATCCTGGTTTGCTTTTTCTGCTTCGGGAAGTTCTTCCTCAGCAATAGGCTCAATGATCCCTTTTACCATAATCGTGCTTCCTTCAAGCTCCGGCTCAAACACACTGACCTTATCGCTGGTAGTTATTTTTACACGCTTTTCAGGATCTTCCCCGATTATAAATAATTTCTTTCCGCCATGTTTGCAGACATGAACCACCATGCCCTGGATCTCAACTTCTTTACCAACATTATTTACAGCGAATTCCTGGAAATTCTCCGGTGTAAGAGCCAAAACTTTGGAATCAGCTGAAACAGCCGTTGATGTTGCCGTCATTTTATCCTGTGCAAAAAGTGTGCTTGCCGAAACAAGGATAAATGATATTAACGCTAAAACGGTCATTTTTTTCATCATATTTTTTCTTTGATTGGTTTGTGGCAGCAAATTTAAAAAAAAACCCGATCCTATTCCGGTTTTGTTTCTGTTATTTGTATTCCGTCGTAACGGTACTCAATGCCGTCTTTGTAAGACACCATGATAAAGGGGGTTCCATCGTAATTATAATAAATCCATTCACCCTCTTTCCGGCCCATCGAATATTCACCTTCATCCTTTTTATTTCCATTATCCCAGTAATATGTGTGCTTTCCGTGAGGGTTATCTTCAATAAACCGCCCTTCAAACCTGAGAATCTTCTGTTGCCCCATCCCTTCAGGCAGATCATAAGTCTTCCATAATCCGTTGCGCATCCCTTCAGCATAATTTCCTTCCGTTTCACTGTCGCCAATGCGGTACAACCAGGTTCTATCTTCTTTTCCTTCAATATATCCGCCCTTTGTGATAACGTTTCCGGATTCATCGTATTCAGTCATTAACCCATCCAGCAAGCCGTTATAATAAGATTCCTCCCTCAGGACCTGTCCTCCGGAGTAATACCACTTCCAATCACCTTCCGGTTTGCCATTCGCATAAACGCCTTCCTGTTCCGTTGCACCATCCGGATGGTAAAACTTCCAGGAACCTTCCCTGACATCTTTGTTGTACCTGCCTTCAGCCCTTAGACGTCCATCATCATAATACTCTTTCCAGAATCCGTCACGCTCACCTTTTTCCGTGACAATCCCTTCACCGATCATGATGCCGTTTCTGAAGATAAAAGATTTTTCCACCGTTCCGTCGGGCAAATATTCACGCCTGACCCCTTCCGGTTGCCCTGCTTTATTATAAGTGGCTGCAATTTTTACTTTCCCGTCGGGATAATAATCCTTTCGGACATCCAGCTTAACCAATTCGGCTACATCTTCCAGTTTAATACCTTCAGCATACTTAGCTGTGGAGAGAAGGTTGCCTTCCTCGTCATATTCCTTGAAATACCCGTTTTCAAGGCCGTGCTTAAAAGTACCTTCCTGCCTTACCATCCCGTCAGGATAAAAATATTTCCATAATCCATGTTTCTTGCCGTTGTTATCAAAACGGTTAATGAGTTCCCGTTCTGTGATAAAACCGCTTTTGTATGTTATAAGCGTGATGATCCTGCCGTCTTTATCAAATTCCCTGGCAAGGCCTTCTTCCAGGCCTTCGCGGAAACTGACATCTTTTCTGACCTGACCATCCAAATAGTAATACCGGGTTAAACCGTCTTTAGTATCATTTTTGAAATTTTCTTCGATTATTTCATCTTCCCGGAAAGTCTTCCTGATGCCATCTTTTTTACCATTCCGGTAATTGATATCCATGGCGATTTTGCCTTTATCATCATAAAATTTCCAGGTGCTGTCGAGCTCAAAATTTTTCCGGTTACCTTCCGAAACCAGTATACCCTGATCATTATAAGTTTTCCAGTAACCATCCGGTTTTCCATTGCGCATAGTACCTTCACTTGCTTTGGAACCATCGGGATGGTAAAAAACCTGGTAACCGTCCGTAATTACCTTCGTTTCTACCTGTGAAAACACAGAAAGATTTATCAGTAATATTAAACCTGTAAGCCCTGCAATAATCTTTTTCACTTCCCGCAAATTATTTGATCAGGTTAGCTTTTTTTGAAATTTCCAGCATTTTTTCAATCGGTTTACATGCTTTTTCAATGATTTCCGGCTTCAGTATGATTTCCGGTCTTTCGTTTTTCAGGCAAAGGTAAAGTTTCTGCATAGTATTGAGTTTCATATAAGGGCAATCATTGCAGGAACAAGTCTCATCCGATGGAACGATGATAAACTCTTTCCCGGGCGATGATTTCCTCATCTGATAAAGTATGCCTGTTTCTGTGGCGACGATATATTTTTTTGACTCATCATTTTTGGTGAAATTTAACAGGGCTGTGGTAGATCCAACAAAATCAGCTATTTCCAGGATGGGTGCTTTACATTCCGGGTGGGCAATGAGTTTCGCATCCGGATGCTTAATTTTCAGATTAATGACTGCTTCGGTCTGAAGAATGTCATGAACCTCACAGGTCCCATCCCAAAGTACCATGTTCCGTCCCGTCATCCGGTTTACATATCCTCCTAAGTTTTTATCCGGGGCAAATATAATTTTTTGCTTTTTGGGAAATGACTCTACAATCTTCACTGCGTTACCGGAAGTGCAGATAACATCGGATAAGGTTTTGACGGCTGCACTGCAATTGATGTAAGATACTACAACATGATCCGGATGGTGGCTGATAAAATCACTGAATTGGTCATAAGGACAGGAATCTGCCAGTGAACACCCTGCCTCAAGGTCCGGAAGTAATACCTTAGCCGCAGGATTTAATATTTTAGCCGTTTCGGCCATGAAATGAACCCCCGCAAAAACAATGATTGATGATTCCGATAAAGCAGCCTGCTGAGCTAAACCGAGACTATCACCAACATAATCAGCTATTTCCTGTATTTCATCTACCTGGTAATAATGAGCAAGTAAAATCGCATTCTTTTCTTTTCGCAATTTTAAAAATTCATTCCTGTAATCAATTTTTATGTTGTTATGGACTCTATCATTTTCCATGCTCTTGTTATGAACTTACTATTATTATTAATTTAAATAAATACTTTATTATTAGATATTATTCCTGTTAGTAAGGTTTATAACTTATCCGGTAAAAATTAGAATTAGTGAGTTATTCATATTTATAAACAGAAATATTTGCAAATTTCTTCATTATTATTTGATTTCACGAATATTAACAATTATTAACAACATGTCCATAATTTATATTGTTAAAAAATAAACATATTATTTCAGATAACGGGTGTTTATAAAAATGAAGTGAACTACTCATATGTAATTATAAAAACAGGTAAAACCCATCACCACATAAATCAACACCTTCTTCTATCAAAACAAGTACCAGTTATACATAACAATACCCAGTTATAAACAAATATTTGTTAAACAAATTCATTATCCATTTAACTTTGTTTGATGCTAATAATGTAAAAGATGGATATCAGCAAAGAAATAATCCCTGTTGCTTCAGACCATGGCGGTTTTGAAATGAAGAGATATATCATCGATAACCTGGTTACAAGCGGTTACGAAGTAAAGGATTTTGGTACGTATAACAGTGAAAGTGTTGATTATCCGGATTTTATTCATCCATTAGCCGGGGAAATCAATAATGGTATTTATAAATTTGGGATTATTATTTGTGGCAGTGGCAATGGCGCACAGATGGTGGCGAATAAATATCCGCATGTCAGAGCTGCCCTGTGCTGGTCGGAAGAAATTACCAAACTGGCAAGGCAGCATAATAATGCTAATATTTTGTCTTTACCGGGCCGGTTCCTGAAACCGGAGTTTGCCATGAAACTGGTGAAGATTTTTTTAAATACTGAATTTGAAGGTGGCAGGCATCAGAAAAGGATTGAAAAAATCAGCTTAAAAAAATAAGGGGGTACTATGGAACTTCAGAAAAAATTTCTGAAAGATGCTGAAAAAATTAGCTTTGACCTGGAACACAGGCGCAAGATCCATTATAATATATCGAAATATAATACGAATGTTTTAAAAGGGAAGCTACAGTTCAGTGACCTTGAGCTTGCCAGGAAGAGGGCAGCTAACCTTAAGCATAAAATCCTGAATGACCTGGATAAATACCTGATTGAATTCGAGGTCAATTTTCAGAAGAACGGCGGTAAAGTCATCTGGGCCCCTACCAGGAAAGATGCCGTAAAAGAGATATTAGCCATCTTAAAAAAAATTAAAGCAACTTCGGTGGTCAAATCAAAATCTATCATGACCGAAGAGCTTGAGCTCAATGAGATTTTGGAGAAGAAAAAAATAGAACCGATAGAAACGGACCTTGGTGAGTTCATCGTGCAGCTTGCCGGTGAAAAACCCTATCACATATTAACGCCGGCCATGCATAAATCGAAAGAAGATGTGGCCGCGCTTTATAACCAGAAATTCGGATTGCCTGATGATTCCACCCCTCAGCAAATAGCAGCCTTTACGCGAAAACACCTTCGAAACAAATTTGGGGAAGCGGAAGCGGGAATAACAGGGGCAAACTTTTTACTGGCAGATGTCGGGGCTATTTGTCTGACCGAAAATGAAGGAAATGCTATGATGTCTTTTTCATTTCCTAAAGTGCATATCGTCATAGCCGGCATAGAGAAGCTCATCCCTTCCATCAATGATCTGCAGCTATTCTGGCCCTTACTGGCCACATTTGGCACCGGGCAGAAAGTTACGGCCTATAATAGTATCATTTTCGGGCCGGCGAAAGAGGGTGAATCAGACGGGCCGGAGGAAATGTATGTGATCCTGCTCGATAACCGGCGCACAGAAGTGCTTAAGCAGGAAAGAGCCAGGCGGGCCCTGTCGTGTATCCGCTGCGGTGCTTGCCTTAACGCTTGCCCTATTTATCGCAACATCGGGGGCTACACTTATTCAACAGTTTATACCGGGCCCATAGGCTCTGTCATCACGCCATATCTTGAGAACATGAAGGATTACAAGCATCTGAGCTATGCTTCCTCCCTTTGCGGCAGCTGCACGGATGTTTGCCCGGTTAACATTCCCCTTCATGAACTGCTGCTGGTAAACCGTCATGAAAGCATTGAACAGGGATTGTATACCGGGGGAGAAAAATTCGTCATGAGCAATATGCGAAGGGTACTGCTAAGCCGTAACCTGATGAATATGGGGGGAGGGCTGAAAAATGCAATTTTCAAAAATTTCTTTGCCTCAACCTGGGGCCCGCGCAGGGAATTGCCACGCCTGGAGGCCAAGACTTTCAATAAATTGTGGAAGGAGCAGCAGGCTAAGATTCAGAAGACTGATAAAGAAGAGGATTAACCATAAAGATTCCCGCGCAAGCGGGAATCTGCCAGATTATTGCAATACAACCGGGAACAACTCCTCCAGCTTCTTTCTCAGGTCTTCTCCCCGGAGATTTTTCGCGATGATTAAACCGGAAGGATTTAACAGCACATTCGATGGAATTGACCGGATGCCATAAAGCTTTCCGACTTTATTTTCCCATCCCAGCAGATCGGAAACATGGTTCCACGCCAGGCTGTCAGACTTAATCGCTCCCAACCAGCGTTCGCGATTTGAATCAAAAGAGACACCTAGAATATCAAAACCCTTGTCATGGTATTGATTGTACAGCGCAACCAGGTTGGGATTTTCTTCCCTGCAGGGGGCACACCAGGAAGCCCAGAAATCAACCAGGAGATAATTCTGCCCGATGAGATTGTCAATGGACTGGGACATTCCGCTGGAGTCCTGCATATTGAACGGAACATACATCTGCCCGACAGAAGTCCGCTTTAAGGTTGCCAAATATTCATTCATAAAACCTGTGTATAAGGAATGCGTAAGTGCCGTATCGAAATTACCTAAGCTTTTTTCAAGCTCTTCCATCTCATAATTCCATGAATTTCGATAGATTATATATGGACTTATAAATGATTGGTTGTTCTCCAGGACATATTTTTTCGAGAACAGTTCCCGTTCGGAATCGATTGCATTGGTGACGGAATCATAATACCGGGCTTTTTCCTTGTCACCGACCTCCTGCGCAACATTATACATCTGATAACTTTCCCGGATCCTGGTGTTATACTGGTCAACCTGATCAAGATATCGGTCATATTCTGTCTGGGTCTTTGAACCGATAATTTTTGTCTTATTAATTTCTTTGGTATTGATATTTACCGTAATCTCCGCATGTTCAATAAAAAATGGAATAGATGATTTGGTTGCAGGGATGGTAAGATAATATACTTCCGGGTAATCAACGGTACCATTAAATCTGAACTTCCCACCGGAGATCTGAGCTGAATCTATGGTGATAAGAGGGGCCTCAATCCTTCTCTGCAAATAAACAGAGCCATTGAAGACAGAGTCAACCGTACCGGTGATTGTAAATTCGTTTTTGGCAGTCGGGCTGCATGATGCTATCGTAGCGGCAACCAATACGATAATGAACAGATTTTTAAACATATGGTAATATTTTAATAAGATGACAAAACTACTAAACAAATCTTTAATCCGGCCTCCTGGAATAGAATAAATACTGGATCAGCATAATAATCAGTGAAGTCAGAACAGTATTGATGAGAACCTTAAGCAAGGTATGGATGAATTCACTGAAACGGAACACTTCAAGGTAAAAGAGAAAAAGATGATGCAGAAAAACGAGAATGATGGCATAAGTTAAGAACCAAAGAGAGCCTGCATCGCGGACATTAGGGTAATGCCAGGGCTCCAGGTCGTCTTTTTTCCCAACGAGGCGGATAATGCCGGGGCGGAAGAATGCCAGCATCACCGATGCCGCAGCATGCATCCCGGGTGTATGTTGAAAAAAATCAATGGTAAGGCCCATGATAAAAGCAAAAGTTAACAGCCAGAAGCCGGAAATCTCAAAGGGAAGCATGAGTATAAACAGCACGTAAACCTGCGGATTGATATAACCGCTGACCTGGATTTTATTGAAGATATAAATCTGTGCAAAAGCCAGTAATATGAACCGGATGATATTTCCAACCAGTTTCCTATTCATTTGGTGTAGTCGTTTTTAAGCGTATGATCTCTTCCCTGGAAGAATTTTCAATCACATACACATAAGTGATCTGATTATAATCAATGGAAAAACGGACCTTTCCTTTTTTAAAAAGATTCTCCATCTCATCTTCAACATATTCGACTGTTCCGATCATCAATCCTTCCGGGAAGATCTGCGAATTTCCACTGGTCAGGATAGTATCGCCGGGAACCAGGTTTACGTGCGTCGGGATATGAGAAATGTCGCCAAGCCTATAATTCAGGCCATCCCAGGAAATGTTGACCAGCTGTTTATTTTTCTTTATCCGGCCGCTTATCCTGGTATCTTTATGCAGGACCGATATACCGGAACTATAGTTTTCAGATACATCGATTATAATACCCACAACACCTTCCGGGGTAATCACCCCCATATCTTTTTTTATACCTGAGTGCCACCCTTTATCGAGCATGAAAAAATTATTCCTTTGCTGAACGGAATTGCTGATCACTTTCGCGCTGATATAGCGGAGGGTAAGGCCAGACTCAACGGTGATAAGCGAATCGGGGATTGTTTTGATTTTGATTTTGAGCAGGGATCGGAGACGTGCATTTTCAGCCGCAAGGTCTTCATTGGATTTTTTAAGGTCGAAATAACCGGTAAAATTTTCATATTGCTGGTTGAGCTTTCCGGTAATCCGGCCGGTGGTGCTGACAACCTTTGACCTTTGGTAATAGTTGTTGTTGTATAAGAGTATGAATGAGATGCCCAAAAAGATCAGGAAAAGAAATAAAAACTGGTACCTGGAAATAAATGCCAGCAGGTTTCGCATCTTATTTGATCAGGAATGTGAATTTATCAAAGTTCTTAAGCGCAATTCCGGTACCCCTGGCAACGGCCCTCAACGGATCCTCGGCCATATGTACCGGCAGCTTGGTCTTCAGGTGCAGACGTTTGTCCAGGCCGCGGAGCAACGATCCGCCCCCGGCAAGATAAATGCCCGTGCGGTAAATATCAGCCGACAGTTCAGGCGGTGTCATTTCCAATGCATTCAGGACAGCCGCTTCAATTTTGGAAATGGATTTATCGAGACAATGGGCAATTTCGGCATAATTTACCGTGATCTCTTTCGGGATGCCGGTAAGCATGTCACGTCCATGGACGGGGTAATCATCAGGGGGATTGTCGATATCGGTCATAGCTGCCCCAACCTCAATCTTAATTCTTTCGGCAGTGCGCTCACCGACAATGATATTGTGCTGCTTGCGCATGTACTCTTCGATGTCGGCATTAAAATCGTCACCGGCAATACGGATCGATTTGTTATTCACAATGCCTCCCAGTGCAATAACGGCGATCTCACTGGTTCCGCCACCAATGTCGATAATCATGTTACCGGTAGGTTCCAGGACATCGATCCCGATCCCGATTGCAGCGGCCATGGGCTCATGGATAAGCCTGACTTCCTTGGCGCCCGCCTGTTCGGCAGAATCCTTAACGGCCCGCTCTTCCACTTCAGTGATACCGGATGGGATGCAAATAACCATTTTCAGGGCAGGGGGAAAGATATTATTCTTAAAGCCGATCATTTTGATCATTTCCCGGATCATTATTTCCGTCGCTTTGAAATCGGCAATCACCCCGTCGCGTAAAGGCCTGACTGTCTTGATATTTTCGTGGGTCTTGCCGTGCATCATCATAGCTTTCTTCCCTACTGCTATTACTTTGCCTGTATTTCTTTCAAGTGCAACAATAGAAGGTTCATCCACGACTACCTTATCATTGTAAATAATGATCGTGTTGGCAGTTCCAAGGTCAATGGCGATTTCTTTGGTGAGAAATGAAAAGAGTCCCATTCGTTGTATTCGTTAGCGCTGTATTTAATTTTAATGTTTAAAATGCCGTATTCCGGTGAAAACCATGGCTAATCCGTGTTGACGGCAATAATCAATTGAATCCTGATCGCGTACCGAACCCCCCGGTTGAATGATGGCCGTAATACCAGCACGGTGGGCGATTTCCACGGAATCAGAAAAAGGGAAAAAAGCATCCGATGCCATAACAGCTCCCGATAGTTCAAAGTTGAACTCCCGGGCTTTTGCAATAGCTTGTTTTAGTGCATCAACCCTTGAAGTCTGCCCGACACCACTGGCAATCAGCTGCTTGTTTTTCACCAGCACAATTGCGTTTGAGCGGGTATGCTTCACGATCTTGTTGGCAAAAAGAAGATCGTATGTTTCCAGGTCCGTTGGCCGCCTGTCGGTCACCGCCTGCAGGTCTTCTTTCTTCTCACTTTTCAGATCTTTCTCCTGTTCTATCACACCATTCAATACTGATCTGAACTGCCGCGCAGGAAAACTATATTCCCCCTGCTGCAAAATTATTCTATTTTTCTTGCTTTGAAGCTTTTCCAATGCACTTTTTTTATAAGCCGGCGCCAGGATGATCTCAAAAAACAACCTGTCAATTTCAATGGCCGTTACCTCATCGATCTCTGCATTAGTGATCAGTACGCCGCCGAAAGCCGAAACCGGATCACCGGCCAGGGCATCTTTCCAGGCTTCGGCCAGGATGGGACGACTGGCGCACCCACAGGCATTGTTATGCTTCAGGATTGCAAATGTCGTCTCGTCAAATTCGTTGATAAGGGCTATGGCAGCATCAAGATCACCTAAATTGTTGTAAGAGATTTCCTTGCCATGCAAACGTTTAAAAACTTTTTCCAGGTCACCGTGAAAAACACCTTGCTGGTGCGGATTTTCGCCGTATCTCAGGATATGCGGGGGCTGGATATACCTTAAAATAGCAGTATCGTAATGTGAGGAAACCCCGAAAGCCATACCGGCAAACTTCCGGCGGTCACCTATGCTGGTTTTGCCATCCCGTTCCTTTAGCAACCGGATCAGATCCGGGTATTGCGAGGAAGAAGCTATTATCAGAACATCCCGGAAATTTTTTGCTGCTGCGCGAATCAGCGATATCCCGCCGATATCTATTTTTTCGATGATTTCATCATCATCATCAGTCCGGGTAACAGTTTCTTCAAAAGGATAAAGATCTACAATGACCAGGTCAATGGCAGGTATTTCATATTGACGGGCCTGTTCCAAATCATCTTTATTTTCCCGGCGGTAAAGGATACCTCCGAAAACTTTTGGATGCAGGGTTTTTACGCGGCCACCAAATATGGACGGGTACGATGTCAGGGATTCCACAGCAGTGGCCGGGATTCCCAATTTGCTGATGAAATCATATGTTCCGCCGGTGGAATAAATTGTTACGCCAAGCCGGTGGAGTTCCCTGACTATTTCTTCCAAACCATCCTTGTAATAAACTGAAATCAGGGCACTGCTGATTTTCTTATCCATAAAAGGGTAAAATTTTGTCTTTTAAGATGAATCTTCAAATATAAGTCTTAATTCGTTTTTTATTTATATTAATTTTACGATCGATATCGGAACCATATCTTTATGAAGATTTTCCTGAAACTCTTGAGAGAAAGCTACTTATTTGCCTTGCATGAGATCGTCATGAACAAGGTCCGCACGCTGCTTTCCCTGTTGGGGATCACTATCGGGATTTTTTCAATTATCGCTGTTTTTACCATTTTTGATTCAATGGAAAGCACGATCCGCACCAGCATAAACTCACTGGGAAATGATGTCTTGTTCGTTCAGAAATGGCCCTGGGCGATGGGTGGCGATTATCCATGGTGGAAATACATCAACCGGCCTGAAGCTTCACCATCCGATCTTAAGGAAATCCTGCGCCGCAGCCAGTCTTCCCAGGCCTGTGGTTATGCTGCCGGGATTAATGAAACAATAAAATACAGGGAAAAAGCCATCGAAAATGCCAACATCATCATGATTTCAGAGGATTATGATAAAGTGATGCCCATAGATATCGCGGAAGGCAGGTTTATTTCATCGGTGGAATTCACTAGTGGAAGGGCGGTGGTGATCATCGGCAGTGATATTGTTACGAACCTTTTGCGAACAAATGAACCGATCGGTAAAAAGATACGGATTTTCGGTCTGAATACGGAAGTAATCGGAGTAATGAAGAAAGAAGGAAATAATATTTTTGGCAATTCGTCAGATGACCAATTGATCGTCCCGGTGAATTATGCGCGTAACCACATGGATATCAGGGATCTTCAGGGAATGATTGCGGTAAAAGCAAAACCCGGTGTTTCACTGGATGAAATGAGGGATGAGTTGACCGGAATCATGCGGTCTGTTCGCAAACTTAAACCTAAAGCTGAAGATAATTTTGCCATTAACCAGACGGATATTATCAGCAAAGGTTTTGACCAGTTGTTTGGCGTGATTGCCATGGTAGGCTGGGTCATCGGGGGATTTTCACTGCTTGTGGGGGGATTTGGGATTGCCAATATCATGTTCGTTTCAGTGAAAGAGCGCACCAGGATCATCGGCATTCAGAAATCGTTAGGCGCTAAAAAATATTTCATCATGCTGCAGTTTCTGTTTGAAGCGGTATTTTTATCCCTTTTCGGGGGGATCTTAGGCTTGATCATCGTTTTTATCCTGGCGTTTGCGGTTTCACAGCTATATGATATGGATCTTATCCTTACCCAGAAGAATATTTTGCTTGGGATTTTTGTTTCTGCTTTTATCGGCTTTATTTCCGGGCTTATCCCCGCATGGAACGCTTCCAGGCTAGATCCCGTGGAAGCCATGCGCTCCACTTTTTAAAGGCTTTTTCAGGGATTTAAAAAGTTTTTTGGTTCAGACCGGGTATATTTTACCTGATCTCCTGATTAATAAGCAGATTATTTGCTTAATTTTATCAAACAATAAGTTATGGAAAAACGCTGGGTATTAAAACCCCAAGGAAATAAAGATTTGGTCAGGCATTTGAGCAAGGTTCTCAATATTAACGAGAACGTGGCGAATCTATTGGCCCAACATGGGGTTACCAGTTACGATGAAGCGAAGGCTTATTTTCGACCGCAAATGGAGCATCTTCATGACCCCTTTCTGATGAAAGACATGCACCTGGCAGTAGAAAGAATCGAACGGGCGCTGAAAAAAGGTGAAAAAATACTTGTCTACGGAGATTATGATGTGGATGGCACAACGGCCGTCGCTTTAGTTTATACATTCCTAAAAACCATTCACGACAAGGTTGATTTTTATGTTCCCGACCGCTACAGCGAAGGATATGGCATATCTTTCAAAGGCATTGATTTTGCCGCCCGGAATGGGTTTAGCCTGATCATTGCGCTCGATTGCGGGATCAAAGCGGTTGAAAAAGTGGATTATGCAAAAGAACACAAGGTAGATTTTATTATTTGCGATCATCACCGGCCCGGCGATAAACTGCCGGCCGCCTGTGCTATCCTCGATCCGAAAAGGGACGATTGCACTTATCCTTATAAAGAACTTGCCGGTTGCGGTATCGGCTTTAAGCTTGTCCAGGCATTTGCCTGGAAAAACAACATTGCTTTTTCATCACTGGAAGAGTACCTCGACCTGGTCGTGGTCAGCATTGCCTCCGATATCGTTCCGATAACCGGCGAAAACCGGGTGCTGGCTTACTATGGCCTGAAAAGGATCAATACCCAACCCCGTGCCGGGCTTGAAGCGATCCTGAATGTCAGCAATAAGTACAGCAAATCGAACGGGGGGGATGGCGTCAATAAGCAATATATCAGGGAATTGACGATCAACGACCTGGTGTTTATCGTCGGCCCGAGGATCAACGCGGCGGGAAGGATAGAAAGTGCGCGCAACTCTGTTGAATTGCTTATTACAAAAGATCCGGAACGGGCTTTCAAGCTGGGAAACCAGATCAATGAAATTAACACCGAAAGAAAAACCCTGGATTCGCATGCCACGCTTCATGCATTGGAGATCATGCATGCTGATCCGAAGCTTAATGAGCGAAAGAGCACGGTTCTGTACCACGCGGAATGGCATAAAGGCGTAATCGGCATCGTAGCGTCCAGGCTGATAGAAACTTTCTACCGGCCAACCATCGTTTTAACTGAATCGGAAGGTATGATTACCGGATCAGCACGCTCCATCAAAGGGTTCGATATCTATGATGCCGTCGATGCCTGTGGCGACCTGCTCGAACACTTCGGCGGCCATACTTATGCCGCAGGCCTTTCCTTAAAGCCCGAAAATCTGGATAAGTTCAAAGAACGGTTCGAGGATTATGTCAGGACCCACCTGACGGAAGAACTTTCCACGCCGGAAATTGAAATCGATGCAAAGTTAGACCTTCAGGATATAAAGCGGAAATTTTATGACGTACTCAAACAGTTCGCTCCCTTTGGCCCGGGAAATATGTCGCCGGTTTTTGAGACAGATAACGTCGTGGACGCCGGTAAAGCCAAGATCGTCGGCAATAACCACCTTAAACTTGAAGTCTTTCAGCGCGATGTAAGGAGCGAACCGATCTCATCCATTGCTTTCCAGCAGGGAGAGGAAAATTTTGAGTATATCCGGGATGGCAACCCGTTTAATATCTGTTACCATATCGAAGAGAATGAATGGAACGGCAAAAAATCGTTCCAGCTCAATATCAAAGATATAAAGGCGGATGTTGGGTAAGCTCCGGCACCCCGAACCACTAACCATTAACCTTCTGAACGGATCCCCTTATTTTAAAGGCTAAGTAAACAAGAAGTAATCCCGCAATCAGGGCCAATAACCCGATAACGATAAAGAGGGCTTCTATCGCACCCATCGGGTTAAAAAACAATAACAGGCCGAAAACCAAGGTAATAACCCCATTCAGGGTAAACAAACTGGAATTTCTGACCTTCCCCTTCATTTGCACGGCAATGATAATCTGCAATAAACCCATAATGGTCGCCCAGATACCGATCATGATAAGGAAAATCTGCAAAGATGATTTTGGATAAAAAACGATAACAGCACCGATCAGGATGGCTAAAATGGCCTCTGCCATAAGTAACAGATAGGGCTTTTCTGCGCGGAGGTTTTTATAAGAGAAATAAAATAAAATCAAACCCCCTAATAGTATAAGCAGGCCAAAATAAATAGTAAGCGAAACAATGGTTTCAGCAGGCACCAGCAGCGCTAAAAGGCCAAACAGGATGGCAATCACACCGTTGACCAGGAAAATGATCCAATTGGTTTTTTTCATAACTGTGATTATTAATACATATTAAATTTTTACTTTTGATACACTCCCCTTTTAAACACCTATCTCCAGGTAAGTCCGGATAACCAGGTAAATACCGAATAAAACCAGCCCAAACCCCGCAATCCGGTTGATCCAGACAATATTATGCGTTTGAATATATTTCTTGACCTTATAAGCGGAGAATATTTTAAACACATCCATCAGAAGTACAATTCCTAGTGTGGTAGTGAAGAAAATGATCAGTGACAGGATTTCACCCTTATAGTGTGATGTAAACCCGACCACCACCCCCATCCAGAAAATCCAGATGAAAGGATTGGTGAAATTGATAAAAAAGCCTTTGAGTATATACGTTAAAAAAATTGGATTTTTTTGTTTCAGTTCAGGATTATGGCTGTCGACATCGATAGTTGCTTTTCTCCTGTAAGTAACGATGCCGAATATGATCAGGATGATACCGCCAATCAAACCAAGTAGCGTTTTGTTATTTTCGAAAATCTGCACTGCGCCGATGAAACCCATGGCAACTATTGCTGCATCACTTAAGAAAACGCCAAAAGCTAATAATACAGCTGCCCAGAAACCCCGGAGTATACTGGTTTGAATTTCAGCCACCAGCGCAGGGCCAAAACCAAAGAAAATGCTAAGGGTAAGGCCCAGTATGACACCTTCTATGATAGTCTGCATCAGCATTTTTTGAAATTAAAATCAGCCAGGTACTTTTCCCACGTAGCCGGCTGATCCTTTTTCAGGACGCGTGGAAATTTATTAGCTCCGCCTTCTTTGTTGTGAATTTTCATCCAGGTCGAAAAAGCCTGCGATGGCAAAACCTCGACGAAAATATCCTTGATGGCGGCTACCCGCTCAACACGATAATCGTCATTGAGGATTTTCAGGTATTCATCGATCTTTTCCTTTGCCAGGTTAGCATTGAGCGGGTCATCCGTTCCCAGGTACCATTTATGAGCAAACAGGCTTTCATGCTTGATGCCGGTTACTGTAAACTCCCTGATCTCAATATTTAGCTCATCGCAAAGCATTTTAACCGCACAGTTCATGTTTTCCACTGAAAGATGCTCACCGCAAATGCTTATAAAATGCTTGGTCCGGCCTGTTATGATGATCTCCGAATGTGCCTTTGAGGTAAATTTTATCGTATCACCGATCAAATAGCGCCAGGCCCCGGCACAGGTTGATAATAACAGGGCATACTCCTTATTCTCCTCCACCTGGTTAATCGTAAGAGTTACCGGATGATCCACCATGTCGCCTTCATTGTCAAAATTATACTCGTCAAAAGGAACAAATTCAAAAAACAAACCATTATCAAGGACCAATTGTAACGCTTTCACATTAATCCTTTTCTGGTAAGCAATATAACCTTCTGAAGCTAAATAAGATTCATGAAAGATCATCGGCCTGCCGAAAAGTTTTTCAAATGATTTTGCATAAGGTTCAAAGGATACACCGCTATGAACATAAATCGCCAGGTTAGGCCAGATATCGTGGATCGTCTTAACCTGGTAAAAAGAGATGATGCGCTCCAGGATGATCTGTATCCAGGCCGGGACCCCGACGATAACCCCGATATCCCAGGTTATGGCTGATTTAACGATCTCATCGAGCTTCGTGGCCCAGTCACGCTCCCTGGATATCCTCTTGCCTGGCTTGTAAAAATGCTGGAACCAGAAAGGTATCGTGCTGGCAGAAATCCCCGACAGATCGCCCTCGTAATAAGTACCGTTGAAATGTAAATGAGTGCTTCCGCCAATCATCAACATACCTTTTTCATAAAACTTATCGGGCAAATGGTAAGAAAGAGAATATACTAACTGCCGGATACTGACTTTCCGTATCGCCCGGATCATTTCCGAAGTAACCGGTATATGTTTGCTTGATGCTTCCGAAGTACCGGATGTTAAAGCGAAATACTTGACACGCCCCGGCCAGGTGATAAAAGCTTCTCCGTTCAGGATACGGTACCACCACTTTCTGAACATGGTGTTATAGGTAAAAGTCGGAACCCTTGATTGAAACATCTTGACATAATCGTCATTTTTCAGGATGTCAGAAAAACCGTAATATTCACCGAAAGCAGTAAATTGGGCCTTCCGGAGCAGTTTTTTAAGTACCCGCTTTTGTGCAGTATAAGCATCAACTTTTGGTTTAGCCATATCAGGTAGCCGGCCTAATTCATATGCTCTTTTAACTAATGGTCCTAATATCGGCATCTGGTGAAACGGGTTTTTGTCAAACAAAAGTAAAAAATAAATGATAATTTAGTATTTTTAAGTCCGTTAAGCAATGAGATCATGATGAGATGGCTGAAAGCAATTGCAATCCTGGTATCTGCCCTCGTTGTCCTGGCATGCCTGCTCTTATTACTGGCAACACTGGCAGATTACAGGCCGGAAGATCCTGAAAAAGCGGAAATGAAAGGTAATGCTCCTGAGATTCAAATAAATGACAGTATCTTCACTCTTCTGTCCTGGAACATCGGCTATTTCGGATTAGGAAAAGATTGTGACTTCTTTTATGATGGCGGCCGGATGACAAGGCCTTCAATAGCAGATTACCAGAACTATTCAAGGGAAGCCCTGAAATATCTTGAACTATCCGAAGGGGTTGACTTTTGTTTTTTTCAGGAAGTGGATCTGAAATCCAGGAGAAGTTATTACGATGACCAGGTTGACAGGCTTCGTAAAATATCTCCGCACATGGAATCATCTGCCGCAGTTAATTATCTTGTCAGCTTTGTGCCGGTGCCCTTGCGCAATCCTCTCGGTAAAGTGAAAAGCGGCCTGGTAAGCTTTTCGTCCTTTCATACCATGGAAAACATCCGTTATGCATTTCCGGGCGGCTATAACTGGCCGCTCAGGTTGTTCATGCTTGACCGATGTTTCCTGCTGTCGAGGCTTGCTCTGCCCGGTGGCAAAGAACTGGTACTGATAAATACGCACAATGAAGCCTTCGATGACGGATCGCAGCGAAACCAGCAAATAGCTGTATTGAAGGAAATGATGCTGAAGGATTATGAAAAAGGCAATTTTGTGATCACGGGCGGTGACTGGAACCTGAACCCGGTCGGGTATAAGGCCGGAACTTTTATTACGGGAGATATTGCGAGAACGATTGAGCCGGGAATCGGAGCAGATTTTATTCCGGAGGGCTGGAAATGGGTTTTTGACCCGGAAATCCCTTCAAACCGTAATGTTGATGAAATATATACCAGGGGGAAAACTCCGACGACTATCATTGATTTTTTTGTCGTATCGCCCAATATTTCGGTTGAAAAGATCAATACCCAGGATCTTGGCTTTGCCTGGAGCGACCACCAGCCGGTACGGATGGAATTTAAAATTAATTGATCCTCTTAAAATTCTTATTATTAACCGCAAAGGCGCTTAGAAATGTTGAATTTTGAATGTTGAATGTTGAATTCGGGAAAATATTTTAATTAAATTCCTTATGTGCCTTAATCTTAGTGCTTCTGAGTGTCCTCAGTGCCTTAGTGGTTAGACAAATAAACCCGAAGCAATCCCATCAGCAAAAAGCTTTCCTTCATCCGTCAGAAAATACTTTGTCCCTTCCCGGTATAAATGATGTTTTTCTAAGTAGATCTTAGCATTCCGGATAAAACATGATTCAAAATCACTTCCGAATACGTTCAGGATATGAGTAGTATCACAGCCCCAGACAGTTCGCAATGAAGTCATCACATATTCATTATACTTCTGGTCTTTTGTTAAAATTTCCTTTTCCTCTATGGTTGTATGAAAGTTATCAAGCTGAATATATTTGGTGATGTTGGAAACGTTCCATTGCCTGGAATTTCCGTTGTATGAATGGGCTGAAGCCCCGAGGCCCAGGTAATGCCCGCCAAGCCAGTACAGGCTGTTATGCCTCGAATAATAACCTTCCCGGGCGAAATTCGAAATTTCGTAATGAATAAACCCATTTTTCCTGACCTGTTCAAGCAGGATCTTATAGTGCCCGATCGATTGCTTCTCATCCACCCTGGCGTATTTTCCCTTCCTGATCAGCAGATCGAGGGGGGTTTTCTGCTCAACGGTCAGGGAGTATGCAGAAAGATGTGGAATATTCAGTGAGAAGAAATATTCAAGGTTTTTTGCCCACTTTTCGTCAGTCAGCGTGGGGATTCCATAGATCAGGTCGATGGTCAGGTTATCAAAACCGTTTTTCCGTGCGTCATCAATGGCCTGAAATGCCTGTCCGGAATTATGGACGCGGTTGAGGTAAAGAAGATCATCGTCAAAAAATGATTGAACCCCTATACTTAACCGGTTAACAGGTGTGTTGTTCCATTCCCGGGCACTGATTTCTGTAATGTCATCAGGATTGGCCTCCAGGGTGATCTCAGCCTGGGGATCAACGGGAAAATGCCGGTAAATCTGGTCGAAGATACGGATAAGCTCATCTGTTTGCAAAAGGGATGGAGTCCCACCGCCAAGGTAAATGGTTTTTACCGTTTCCCCGTCGAAATAAGCCTTACGCAATTCGATTTCCTTCAGCAAAGCCTCTATGTATGGCACTTTCCACCGGGTCGTTGCAACGGAGAAAAAGTTGCAGTAATGACATTTCTGCTTGCAAAAAGGGATATGTATATAGATTCCGACCATTATTTTAGCTTAACCGCAAAGGCACACAAAGTACAACGCAAAGTAACGCAAAGTAAATACATCTAAGGTAGAAAACCTTCGCGCGCCTTCGTGAAAACCCTTCGTACGCCTTCGCGGTTAAACAACAATCTTTGCATTCAGAAAAATCTTTTTAAACGTCATGAATCCAGGTGGTCAATTTGAAGGAATTTTCCTTTCTGACAACTTACTATTACAACATCTACATTTTGATCCATTTTCCAGATTGTATAGTCCGTTGATTCTGATCGAATATACGATAAAGATAAATCCCGGTAGGCAGGCTGGAAACACTTATTGAATTAGTCCCTATTGTAATTTCCGATTGCCTGAGCAAATTCCAGAACCATTATTTTAAATCTTAATTTCAGGTATTCTTTGGTTTCTTTATTCATCTTATTACCTTTGTTTTCACACATTTAAAATTACTTAAAAGTGTAACTAAGGTATTGTGTACCTACAGATCTCCTTACCATATCCAACACGATTATTATATTTGGGTAGGACATCGAATATTAGACTGTATAGGGTGGGCCGACAATATATTGGAATATTGAATACTTACCGAAAATAATCTGGCATGAAACCTCTTTCAATTTTCATTTTTCTCCTTAATATTTATTTGTTCTTAACTCCATTTGAAGTTTATCCACAGGACTCAACTTTTGTCATAAACTGGATGGGTGACTATGATGAATCTCCTTCAAACTTCATATTAACAAGTGATGGAAGTTTCCGTGGAATTATCAATAAAGTACTTCAAACTGATAGCAGCTATACAAATTTCCCGTTCGTATATAAAATAAGTCAGTTTGGAGATACCCTGTGCCGGCAAATTGAAAAACAAGACACAATTCTAGCCTTTTACAATCTTATTAATTTAAATTTCAACTCCGGAGGCGCTCTTTTGATGGGTACGGGAATACGGGAAGGTCAGAGTTCTTATTTTCCGTTCACAATATTTATTAAAATAGACAATGATCTGAATGTTATCTGGGAAAAGATCTATCATTTTAACTTTGTTTATAACGGATACAGATATCATGCATTAGAACTCACTGATGGAAATATTTTATATGGATGTTCTCCTGAAGGATGGCGAAATATGTTTTTGTTAAAGATGTCGGGGGATGGTGATAGTCTTCAATTTGTCAACTGGACAGAAGAACAATCGGGAGAATTATGGTGTATGACGTATAATTCCGATTCAACTGCCATATGGTTACACACTGAAGGGGCTTACTATGAAATAGGAGCCCAGATTTGTTCAATCGTTGAAATCGATACTAATTTGGAATACCTGAGGCATTTTTATTATCCTGAATATTATAGAACACCTTATTATTCAAGAATATATCCTGGTAATAAATTGATAACAGGAGGTTGTAAAATAATACCTGAAAAATCAGTTAACAGGTTTACTTCATATTTGCTCGATTCCAACCTAAATATTCAATCTCAGCTAAATTTAACTAAACCGGATACCATATCAAGAGCTGGAGAATTGCAATGTATTGATTTTATTGAGCCATCCTCAATATTTTTGGGCGGGATATTTAATTTCCAGGGATTTACAGGTTCAGATGTGAGTTGGATGTATGTAACCAAGCTCAACGACACTCTTGGAATCGAATATGAAAAATATATCGGAGGTGATGCGAATTATTGGTTAACAGGTGTTACAGCAGCAACAGATGGTGGTGTTTTACTTGCCTCTACAAGACATAATTTAGATGCCACCTGGTGGATGCAAACTGATGCTGTTCTTATCAAATTAGATGCGAATGGTAATTTGACCGGAATAAAAGGTGGTCAGGAAATTTCGATTTATGATGTTATAACTCAAGTTTCGCACTTCTGTAATGCTTAATTGACGTGGCTTTCATGCGACATCCTTTAAATTGTTAATGTTAAAGTTTTCTGATTGTCGTTCCAATATCGCCATTAAAAATAATTGTTCTGATT